>NZ_CAAAFS010000158.1:0-7193 GCF_900634755.1 Protofrankia symbiont of Coriaria myrtifolia | reverse complement strand
TCGGCGGGCTGCTCGTCCCGGCCCGGCTCACCCCGGCGACGATCGAGGGCGAGCCGCCGACGGTCCTGCGGGACCTCGTCCCCGCCCCCGTCTCCGCCGCTGCCGCGGCGGCCCGGCCCGGCGCGGCGGGCCGGGCGGGCGGCTCCTGGCCGGAGCTGGCCGCCGCGACAGACCCCGACGAGCGCGAACGCGTCGTCCTCGACCTGGTGAACGCGACCGCGACGGCCGTCCTCGGCCATCCGCCGGGTACGCCGCTGGACCCGCAGCGGTCCTTCCGCGACCTGGGCTTCGACTCCCTCGCCGGGGTCGAGCTGCGCAACCGGCTGGGCACCGCCACCGGTCTGCGGCTGCCGGCCACCGCCGTGTTCGACCACCCCTCCCCGGCGGCGCTCGCCCGCTTCCTGCTCGCCCAGCTCGCGCCCGCGCCGGTCACGGCCGGCCAGCCGGCGGCCCCACCGGCCCGCCGGGCCACCGCGACGGCCGCGGACGCCGACGACCCGATAGCGATCGTGGCCGCGGCCTGCCGCTACCCCGGAGGGGTGCGTTCCCCGGAGGACCTGTGGCGGCTGGTCGCCACCGACACCGACGCGATCAGCGACTTCCCCACCAACCGCGGCTGGGACGTCGACGCCCTCTACGACCCGGATCCCGACATCCCGGGCCGGACCTACACCCGTCACGGCGGGTTCCTGCACGACGCCGACCAGTTCGACCGCGACCTGTTCGGCATCTCCCCGCGGGAGGCGCTGGCCACCGACCCGCAGCAGCGGCTGCTGCTGGAGGTCGCCTGGGAGGCCTTCGAGCGCGCCGGCCTGGACCCGACGGCGCTGCGCGGCTCCCGCACCGGCGTGTTCGCCGGCGTGATGTACGACGACTACGCCAGCCGGCTGCCCGCCACCCCGGAGAACGTCGAGGGCTACCTGCTGACCGGGAACACCTCCAGTGTGGTGTCGGGCCGGCTGGCCTACGTCTACGGGCTGGAGGGGCCGGCGGTCACCGTCGACACCGCCTGCTCCTCGTCGCTGGTGGCGCTGCACCTGGCCGCGGCGGCGATCCGGGCCGGGGAGTGCGACCTGGCCCTGGCCGGCGGTGTCACCGTGATGGCCTCGCCGGGCACGTTCATCGAGTTCAGCCGGCAGCGCGGCCTGTCCCCGGACGGCCGGTGCCGGTCGTACGCGACCGGCGCTGACGGCACCGGCTGGAGCGAGGGGGTCGGTCTGCTCCTCGTCGAGCGGCTGTCCGACGCCCGGCGGGCGGGCCACCCGGTGCTGGCGGTGCTGCGTGGCTCGGCGGTGAACTCCGATGGCGCCAGCAACGGCCTGACCGCCCCGAACGGCCCGGCGCAGGAGCGGGTCATCCGCGCGGCGCTGGCCAGCTCCGGGCTCACCACCGCCGACGTCGACGCGGTCGAGGGGCACGGCACCGGCACCCGGCTGGGTGACCCGATCGAGGCCCAGGCGCTGCTGGCCACCTACGGCCAGCAGCGGCCGGCGGAGCAGCCCTGCTGGCTGGGCTCGCTGAAGTCGAACATCGGGCACTCCCAGGCCGCGTCCGGGGTCGGCGGCGTGATCAAGATGATCGAGGCGATGCGGCACGGTGAACTGCCCCGCACGCTGCACGTCGACGCGCCGAGCGAGCACGCGGACTGGTCGGCCGGGGCGGTCCGGCTGCTCACCGAGCCGGTGACCTGGCCGGACGGGCCGGGACGCCCCCGGCGGGCCGCGGTGTCGTCGTTCGGGATCAGCGGTACCAACGCCCACGTCATCCTGGAGCAGCCCACCGCCGCGGACAGCGCCGAGGCGGTGATCACCGCCGCCCCGGCCGCCGGGACGGACGTGGACACCACCGACGCCGCCGACAGCACCGACAGCACCGACAGCACCGACAGCACCGACACCGTCGACAGCGCTGGCACCGCCTCGGGCGAGACGGCGCCGGTGGTCTGGGTGGTGTCCGGGCACGACGACGCGGCGCTGCGCGCCCAGGCCGGGGCGCTGCGCCGGTTCGTCGCCGAACAGCCCGCGCCGGACATCCGCGACATCGCGTTCTCGCTGGCCACCGCCCGCGCCCGCCTCGGGCGGGCCGCCGTCGTCGCCGGCCGGGGCACGGCGACGCTGCTGGCCGGGCTGGCCGCGGTGGAACGCGGCGAGGAAAACCTGGCCGCCCGGGAGACCGGGGCCCGGGGGGTCCGCACCGCCGTCCTGTTCACCGGCCAGGGCACGCAGCGGCCCGACGCCGGGGCGGAGCTCCACCGCGCCGAGCCGGTGTTCCGGGCGGCGCTCGACGAGATCATCGCCGCGTTCGACCCGCTGCTCGACCGCCCGCTGCGGGAGATCCTGTTCGCCGCGCCGGGCAGCGACGCCGCGGCCCTGCTCGACCAGACCGCGTACACCCAGCCGGCGCTGTTCGCGCTGGAGGTGGCGCTGTTCCGGCTGGTCGAGCACCGTGGGCTGCGGCCCGACTTCGTCGCCGGCCACTCCATCGGGGAGATCGCCGCCGCCCATGTGGCTGGGGCGCTGACCCTCGGCGACGCCGCCACGCTGGTGGCGACCCGCGCCAGGCTGATGCAGGCCGCGCCGGCGGGCGGGGTGATGATCGCCGTCGAGGCGACGGAGGAGGAGGTCACCGCCAGCCTGGCCGAAGCTCTGGCCGCCACCCGGGCCGGCACCTCGGCTGGCTCCTCGGCCGACGCCACCGGGACGGTGGACATCGCCGCCGTCAACGGCCCGACCGCGGTCGTGATCTCCGGGTCGGCCGGCATCGCCCAGCGGGTGGCGGCCGGCTGGCGGGACCGTGGCCGTCGGGTCCGCCAGCTGCGGGTCAGCCACGCCTTCCACTCGGCGCACATGGACAGCGTCCTCGACGAGCTGCGGGCGGTGGTCGGCACCCTGAACGTCACCGCACCCCGTATCCCCGTCATCTCCAATGTGACCGGACGCCCGGCAGGCGTCGAACAGCTCGCCTCGGCGGACTACTGGGCCGCCCAGCTGCGCGGCACCGTCCGCTTCCTCGACGGCGTCCGCTACCTGGACGGTCAGGGTGTCTCCAGCTTCCTGGAGGTCGTCCCGGACGCGGTGCTGACCGCGATGGCGCGCGACTGCCTTGACGGCGAGCGGGCCGCCACCGCGGCCCTGGTGCCGTCGCTGCGCTCCGGCCGGCCGGAGGCCGAGACGCTGACCGTGGCGCTGGCCCGCCTGTACGCGCACGGCAGCGCCCTGGACTGGGCACGGGCGCTGCCCGGTGCCCGCCGGACCGCGCTGCCGACATACGCCTTCCAGCACGCTCGGTACTGGCTCGACCCGGCCCCGACCCGGCCGGACGCGGACGGGCTGGGCCTGTGGAACACCGAGCATCCGCTGCTGGGAGGCGCGGTCGAACTGCCGGAGGACGCCGGCGTGGTACTCACCGGGACGGTGTCGCTGGCCGGCACGCCGTGGCTGGCCGACCACGCCCTGTTCGGCACCCCGGTGCTGCCGGGCGCCGCCGTGGTCGAACTGGCCCTGCACGCCGCCCGGCTGGTGGGCGCTGGCGCGCTGCGCGAGCTCACCCTGCACAGCCCGCTGGTGCTGCCGGACCGGGAGGCGGTGCGCGTCCAGGTGACGGTGGGTGCCCCGAACGACGCCGGTGACCGGCCGGTGGCGATCCACTCCAGCCCGCCGCGGACGGGCCGCCCGCAGTGGACCCGGCATGCCGCCGGGGTGCTCGCCGCCGCGGACGTGCCCGTGCCGCCGGCGCCGGGTGCCGGCTCCGGCCCGCTGCCCTGGCCACCGGCCACCGCCGCCGAGATCCCGATCGGCGACGGGTACGACCGGCTCGCCGAGCACGGGTACGACTACGGCCCGGCGTTCCGGGGGCTGCGCCGGCTGTGGCGCGACGGGGAGGCGGCCTACGCCGAGGTGACCGTCAACGTGGCCACCGACGTGGCCGCCGAGGCGGACGCGGGCCCGGACGGCGGCACGTCCGCGCCCGGCTTCCTGCCGCACCCGGCGCTGCTGGACACCGCCCTGCACCCGCTCGCCTTCGAGGCCGCTCTCCCGGCCGAGGGTGCCAGCGCCGGTACGCGGGTGCCGTTCGCCTGGTCCGACGTCCGCCTGCACACCAGCGCCTTCCCGCGCACGGTGCGGGTCCGGATCGTCCCGGCTGGCACCGGCACGGTCACGCTGACCCTCACCGACAGTGCGGACAGCCCGCTGCTGACCGTGGCGGCGCTGACCCTCGCGACGGTCGACCGGGCCCGGATCGCCGCTGCCGGCGGCGGCCGCAACGGCTCGCTGCACACGCTGGCCTGGCAGCCGCTGACCTGGCGGCCCGGCACCGCGCCGGCATCGGCACCGGTGCCTCCCGGCTGGACCGTCCTGGACCTGCGGCACGACCCGGCCGAGACGGGACCCGACGGCCCGCTGGAGGTGGACGCCGCGGCCCGGCACACCGCCCACGAGACACTGCGCGCCGTCCAGCGGTGGCTGGCCGACGCCGAGAGCCGGCCGGCCGACGCCCGCCTGATCGTGGTCACCCAAGGAGCGGTCTCCGTCTCCAATGGTGACGAAGTGACCGATCCGGCGGCGGCCGCCGCCTGGGGGCTGGTCCGCACGGCCGCCACCGAGCATCCCGACCAGTTCGTCCTGCTCGACGTGGACAGCGCGGCTGGCGCGGCCGGCACGAGTGGTACGGCCGGCACAAATGGTACGGGCGGCACGAATGGTACGGGCGGCACAGCCGGCGCGCGGGACGCTGTCAGCCCGGTACCCGCCGATCTGCCGCTCGACGAGCCCCAGCTCGCGCTGCGCGGCACGACGGCATACGTCCCCCGGCTGGCGGCGACGGCGCCGGGGGGCGAGACACCCCGGCTCGACGACGGCACGGTGCTCGTCACCGGTGCCACCGGCCTGCTCGGCGGGCTGATCGCCCGCCGGCTGGTGACCGTGCACGGTGCCCGTCACCTGCTCCTGGTCAGCCGGCGTGGCCGCGACGCGGCCGGCGCCGACGAACTGGCCGCGGAGCTGACCGAACTGGGCGCCACCGTCACCGTCACCGCCGGCGACGTCGCCGACCGCGACGCGCTGCGCGAACTGCTCACCGCCATACCGGCGGAGCACCCCCTGATCGCGGTCGTGCACGCCGCTGGGGTACTCGACGACGCGATCGTCGAGGCGCTCACCCCCGAGCGGCTGGACGCGGTGCTGCGGCCGAAGGTAGACGCGGCCTGGAACCTGCACGAACTCACCCGGGAGCTGGACCTGCGGGTCTTCTCGCTGTTCTCCTCGGTGACCGGGATTCTCGGCACCGCCGGCCAGGCCAACTACGCCGCGGCCAACGCCGTCCTCGACGCCCTCGCCACCCACCGGGTGGCCCGCGGGCTGCCGGGCACCTCCCTGGCCTGGGGGCTGTGGGGCGGCGAGGCCGGGCTCGGCGCCGACCTGAGCCGGGCCGACCTCGCCCGCCTGACCCGCACCGGGGTCGTCCCCCTCGACCTGGACGAGGGGCTGGAGCTGTTCGACGCGACGCTCGGCGCACGGAACCCGGTGCTCGTCCCGGCCCGGCTGGATCCGACGCCGCTGAGCGCGGCGGGCTCGGTCGTGCCGCCCCCGCTGCGCAGCCTGGTGGCCGCCCGCCGGCCGCGGCCCGCCGCCACCACCACCGGCACTGACCCCGACGGCGACCTGGCCGGGCAGACGCCGCGCGACCGGCTGCTGGCGCTGCCCCCGCGGGAGCGGGCCGACGCCGTGGCCGCCTTGGTGCACCGCGGCGTCGCGGCGGTGCTCGGCTACGCGGCCGGGGAGACTGTCGAGGCCGACCGCACGTTCAACGAGCTCGGCTTCGACTCGCTGACCGCGGTCGAGTTGCGCAACAAACTGGCCGCCGCGACCGGACTGACCCTGCCGACAGCACTGATCTTCGACTACCCGACACCGACGGCGCTCACCGGGTACCTGCTACGTGACCACCTGTCCGCGGCCGACGACACAGCGGCCACAGCCGCCACGACCACTACGGTCGTCACGCCGGGCACCTCCGCCGCGCCGGACGACGACCCGATCGTGATCGTGGGAGCGGGCTGCCGGTTCCCCGGCGGCGTCACCACCCCCACCGAACTCTGGGAACTGATCAACTCCGGGGTCAGCGCCATCACCGAGTTCCCCACCAACCGCGGCTGGGACCTGAACCACCTCTACCACCCCGACCCCGACCACCCCGGCACCTCCTACACCCGCCACGGCGGCTTCCTGCACAACGCCGGCGACTTCGACCCCGACTTCTTCGGCATCTCCCCCCGCGAAGCCCTCGCCATCGACCCCCAACAACGCCTCCTGCTCGAAACCACCTGGGAAGCCCTCGAACACGCCGGCATCGACCCCACCACCCTCACCGGCACCCCCACCGGCGTCTTCGCCGGAATCATGTACGACGACTACGGTGCCCGGCTGCACCTGGCGCCCAGCGCGCCGGCGTCCCTCGAGGGATACCTGGTGACGGGCAGCGCCGGCAGCGTTGCCTCGGGACGGATCGCCTACACCCTCGGCCTGCAGGGCCCCGCCCTGACCATCGACACCGCCTGCTCCTCCTCCCTCGTCGCCGTCCACCTCGCCGTCCAGGCCCTACGCCGCGGCGAGATCACCCTCGCCCTGGCCGGCGGCGCCACCGTCATGGCCAGCCCCGCCACCTTCATCGAGTTCTCCCGCCAACGCGGCCTCGCCCCCGACGGCCGCTGCAAACCCTTCTCCGCCGACGCCAACGGCACCGCCTGGGGCGAGGGCGCAGGCGTGATCGTCCTGGAACGGCTCTCCGACGCCCAGCGCAACAACCACCCCATCCTCGCCGTCATCCGCGGCAGTGC
Organism: Protofrankia symbiont of Coriaria myrtifolia; assembly: GCF_900634755.1. Lineage (NCBI taxonomy): Bacteria > Bacillati > Actinomycetota > Actinomycetes > Frankiales > Frankiaceae > Protofrankia > Protofrankia symbiont of Coriaria myrtifolia. Next base: position 358 of record NZ_CAAAFS010000158.1, on the reverse strand, counting down.
CATCAACCAGGACGGCGCCTCCAACGGCCTCACCGCCCCCAACGGCCCCGCCCAACAGCGTGTGATCACCGCAGCCCTCGCCGACGCCGGCCTCACCCCCGCCGACATCCACCTCGTCGAAACCCACGGCACCGGCACCACCCTCGGCGACCCCATCGAAGCCCAGGCGCTTCACAACACCTACGGCCAGCACCGCCCGGCCGACCAGCCACTGTTCCTCTCCACGATCAAGGCCACCCTTGGGCATGCCCAGGCCGCCGCCGGCATCGCCAGCATCATCACCACCACGCATACTCTGCGTAACAGCCACATTCCGGCCACCGTCCCCACCGGCACCACGCCCACCCCCCACCTCGAC
>NZ_CAAAFS010000157.1:0-3779 GCF_900634755.1 Protofrankia symbiont of Coriaria myrtifolia | reverse complement strand
GTCCTGGCCCCGCCCCGCCCCGAGAGCACGGCGATCCTGAACCGGACGGCCCTCGCGCAGGCCGCGCTGTTCGTCCACGAGGTCGCGCTGTACCAGCTGGTCACGTCGTTCGGGCTGACGCCCGACTACCTGATCGGCCACTCCGTCGGCGAGCTGGTCGCGGCCCACCTGGCCGGGGTGCTGAGCCTGGCCGACGCCGCCGCTCTCGTCGTCCTGCGCGGACGGCTGATGCAGAGCGTTCCCGAGGGCGGCGCGATGGTGTCGCTGCACGCCACCGAGGACGAGGTCGCCGCGGAACTGGCGGAGCTGGCGGAACTGGCCGGCCGGGTGTCGGTCGCCGCGGTCAACGGCCCGACGTCGACCGTCATCTCCGGCGACGAGGAGGTGGTGGCGGACCTGGCCAAACGGTTCCGCGCCCGCGGGGTGAAGGCCCGCCGGCTGCGGGTCAGCCACGCCTTCCACTCACCTCATCTGGACAGCGTCCTCGACGAGTTCCGGCGGCAGGCCGGCCGGCTGACGTTCACCCCGCCGGCCATCCCCGTCGTGTCCAACGTGACCGGCGCGCTGGCCACCGGCGACGATCTCCTCTCCGCCGGCTACTGGACGCGGCACCTGCGGGGAACCGTCCGGTTCCAGGACGGTATCCGCACCCTGGAGGACCTGGGCGTCACCCGGTTCGTCGAGCTGGGCCCGGACGGCACCCTCAGCGCCCTGGCAACCGCCTCGCTGCGCGACCCGGCCGCCGGAATCCAGGTACCGCTGCTACGCGACCGGTGGCCGGAACCACGCGCGCTGCTCACCGCCCTCGGCCGGCTGCACGCCGACGGCGCCGCCGTGGACTGGGCGCCGGCCATCCCCGCCGACGCCCGCCGGGTCCGGCTGCCCACCTACGCCTTCCAGCACACCCGCTACTGGGTCACCACCCGCCCGCTCCGGCCGGCGGAACCCGTCGACGACCCGGGCACCGACAACACCACGGCCGATCACGCGGCAGCCGGTCACGGCGCGGTCGACGGCCATGCCGCCGACGGCGCCGCGCCGCCGGCGGCATGGACCGGCCAGTGGTGGCAGGAGCTGGCCGCGGCGTCCGAGGTCGAGCGGGAACACCTGCTGGTGGAACTGCTGCGCGGGCACATCGCCGACATACTCGGGCATGCCTCGGCGGACCTGGTCGACCCCGAGGCCAGTCTCATCGACGCCGGGCTGTCCTCGTTCACGTCCCTGGAGCTGACCAGCCGGCTGCACGCGCAGACCGGGGTGCGCCTGCCACCGACCGCCGTGTTCGACCATCCCACGGCCGCGGGGCTGGCCCGCCTCCTGCACGCCGAGCTGACAGCGGACCGCGCCGGGGAGCGCCAGCCCGCGGTGCCCACCGCCTGACAGTGACGCCGCCAGCGGCCCTGTCAGCAGCGCTGACAGTGGCAGTGGCGCTGGCGGCTTCCGCCGACGGCAACGGGCCGTCCCCTCCACCCGGAGCGGACGGCCCGTTGCGTATCGCGGTGCGTACCACGGCTACTGTCTTTTATTCGAGACAGTTTTTCTTTTCAGGATTTTTCATTTCTTTTCGTGACCGTTTTCAGGCAGGCCCGCACTCCCTGCGCGCAATGACCGGCGGAAGTCCGCAGCCGCACGAAACGGCCCGGCATTCCGACCGTCCAGGAGAATCCCGTAGGCGGCCCTGTGACGTGACCTCGGTCGTGTGGCAGCCGGGTGGCGGCCGGGTGTGGGCTCAGCCGCGCTCGACCGTGTTGTTACGGGCGGGGCCGGTGCCGGTCAGGCCGCCATTGCCCGACGGCCGCCGGCCGCTGGCCCGCGGCCGGCCCGTCCCGCAGCGCGGCGACGATCGTCGCGGTCACCGCCTGCTGCTGGTCGACAAGGTAGAAGTGCCCCCCGGGGAACACCCGCACGTCGAAGTCCCCGCCGGTGTGCTCGCGCCACCGCTCGGCGTCGACCGCCGTGGCGTGTGGGTCCGTGTCACCGACGAGCACGGTCACCGGGGTGCGCACCGTCGCGTCGGGCGGGCCCACATAGGTCTCGATCGCCCGGTAGTCGGCCCGGGTGGGCGGCAGCACCAGCGCCAGCATCTCCGGGTCGTCGAGGACACGCGGGTCGGTGCCGCCGAGCGCGCGGATCTCGCGGAGGAACCCGGCGTCGTCGAGCAGGTGGACGCGGTCCCCGCGACGTACCGACGGCGCGCGCCGGCCGGAGGCGAACAGCACCCGCGGACCCGGCCGGCCCGCGGCCTCCAGCCGCCGGATCACCTCGAACCCGACGATCGCACCCATGCTGTGGCCGAAGAACGCCACCTGCTGGCCGGTGAACGCGTCCAGCACCTCGGCGAGGGCGTCCGCGAGGGCCGCGATGGTCGTCAGCGGCGGTTCCGACCGGCGGTCCTGACGCCCCGGGTACTGCACCGCTCGCACCCGCGTGGTCGCCGACAGCGCCCTGGCCATCGGGAGGTAGAAGCTCGCCGCGCCGCCCGCGTGCGGAAAGCAGACCAGCAACGGCCCGTCCGGCGGCCCCGGGTGAAACTGCCGGAGCCACCTCTCCGTGTTCCCAGTCGTGTTCCCAGCCATCGGACCACCACCGACCTCTCCCCGATCACACGGATTTATCCGGGCGCAAGCTCCCCGGCCGACGCCGGGCCGGTCGGCGGGCACCGGCCGGAACAACCCGGACGCATCCGCTTCGCCGGCCGCCGGCATATCGGCCCCGCTGATTCTGGAACGGCCGGCTGACGCGCTCCTTGCCCCGCGCTGAAGCCCGGCCGCACCCGTGTCCACGCGCCAATATGGCGCTAAAGCGCCTGTTAAGAGAAAGACGGATCCGGCATGGGCGCCATTGCATACCACACCATCACACCTTTTACTGTCTGCTGGGTACGGCCGATTACCGGGCCCGCCCGTCCATCTTTCCCCAGAATCCACGATCTTCTCGTCGGGGAGGCCACGTTGCCGACCGATATGGCCGAAGCGCTCCTGTCGCCGGAGCGCCGAAGCTGTCCGTACCGCCTGCCGGTCTCCGCCAGCCCCAGCGAGATGACGGCCCGGGCAGGCCGGGAACCGAGGACCGGATGAGCCGGACCGTTCGGATCAGCACCCATCGGGACCGGTGCATCGGCGCCGGGCTCTGCGTGCTCACCGCCCCGGAGGTGTTTGAACACGACGACGAAGAGGGCCTGGTTTCGTTACTCGATCCCGAGCCGGGCGTGGAACTGAGCGCGAAGGTGTGGGAAGCCCAGCAACTGTGCCCCGCCCGCGCGATCGAGCTCGCCGACTGAAAGACCCGCCGGCCGAAAACTTTCGATCACTCAGAAGACTGTCTGTCAGCCCAACAGATCGCGCGCCGGTCCACGGCAGGAACGAGCTATCCATGGCGTTCGCTACGGAGACCACCAATACCGACACCAGTGCGAAGAGCACCGCCGGTACGCGGCTGCCCTCGCTTACCGGCTTCCGGTTCATCGCGGCATTCGCCGTCTTCATCACCCACGCCTATGTCACGGTGGCGGCGGGCGGGCCCGGCTCGAACCGGAACTGGACCATGACGTTCGGGTTCGCCGGCGTTGGTTTCTTCTTCGTGCTCAGCGGGTTCGTGCTCACCGTGTCCGCCCGCGCACAGGACACCAACCTGCGCTTCTGGCGCCGCCGGCTGGTCAAAGTCGTTCCCAATCACCTGGTCACCTGGGTGCTCGCGCTACTGATCACCCTGTGGGCCGGCGCGTCGATCACCACCGGCCAGGTGGTGCCCAGTCTGTTCCTGCTCAACGCCTAGTAGAC
>NZ_CAAAFS010000156.1:0-4685 GCF_900634755.1 Protofrankia symbiont of Coriaria myrtifolia | reverse complement strand
TCTACTAGTTCCCCGACCTGCTGATCCTGCGTGGCATCAACGTCCCAAGCTGGTCACTGAGCGTAGAACTGATCTTCTATCTCTCCTTCCCCCTGCTGTACTTCGGGATCACCCGCGTCAGACCGGAACGGCTGTGGTGGCTGTTCGGCGGTCTCGCGCTGGGAACCCTGGCCATCGGTGTCATCGCGCACACCGCGCTGCCCGGGCAGCCGCGGCTGCCGCTGCCGGGGATGCACATGTCGCTGTGGCAGAACTGGCTGGTCTACCCGTTCCCGCCATCGCGCCTGCTGGAGTTCAGCATCGGTATCGTCACCGCCCGGATCGTGCTCACCGGCCGGTGGATCAGGCTCAGCCTGCCCGTCGCGGGGCTGCTGCTGGCCGCCACGCTGACGCTCCAGCTGCTGATCCCGGTGACCGCGCTCACGACGGTCGCGCCCACGGTGGCGCCCACCGCGCTGGTGATCGCGGCCGCCGCGACCGCGGACCGGTCCGGCCGTGGCACGATCTTCGCCAACCGCGTCTGGACATGGCTGGGGGAGGTCTCCTTCGCCCTCTACATCGTGCACTACCCCACGTTGTACTTCCTGCAGGAGAGCATCGGCTTCGGCTCCGGCCACTCCGCCACCACGTCCTTCCCGATCTCCGCCCTGCTCCTGCTTCCCGCGCTGGTGGCGTCCTGGCTGCTCTACAGCCTGGTCGAACGTCCCCTGGTAGGCCGGTGGAGCAACCCCCGGTCGGCACGGCCCGACAAAATGCCGGCACAACGGCAGAATCCGGACGCAGCCACCGCGGAAACGGTCGCGGAAAAGCGCAGTGAGGACACACCTCACGTCATCCCCGAATACCGCGGAACCTGATGCCATAGTTTTCGGATGACACTGGAGGAAGCCGCATGACCACTGCTGGGAAAAGCCCCTCCCTGCCCCTGGATCCGGGCAGCGACGGCAGTCCGGCGCCGGAACTGGTCGCCTGGCTGCAGTCCAAGGAACTCGCCGAGGTGACGATGCCGAGCGGGCAGACGGCGCTCCTCGGCGTCACCCATGCGGATGCCAAGACGATCCTCTCCGACCCCCGGTTCAGCCGGCAGCTCGCCTATGCGGGCGCGCCGACGTTCTTCCCCGGCGAGGACGCCACCACGGCCGACCCGGACTTCCTGGCGAACATGCCGCCCGAGCGGCACCATCTGGTCCGCCGGCTCGTGTCCGGCTCGTTCACCGTGCGCCGGGTGAACGGCTGGCGCCCCACCGCGCAACGGATCGCCGACGAGCTCGTGGACGAACTGCTCGCCAGCGAGCAGCCCGTGGACTTCGTGGCCAGTTTCGCCTTCCAGTTCCCGATCCGGGTGATCTGCGAGATCATCGGCATCACCGGTGAGGATCAGAAGAGGTTCCGCACCTGGACGACGGCGACCTTCGCCGCCTCCGGCGCGGAGTTCATCGCCTACGTCCAGGACCTGCTCGCACGGCGCCGGGCGGAGCCGGGCAACGACCTCATCGACTCACTGATCGCGGCCCGCGACGGCGCGGACAGGCTCACCGAGCCGGAGCTCATCCGCATGGTGCTGGCGATGATCGTCGCCGGCCACGAGACCACCGCGTCCGCGATCGCCCGAGGTGTGCTGACGCTGCTGCGCGACCGCCGCCGCTACGAACGGCTGATCGCCGAACCGGAGCTGATCCCCTCCGTCGTGGAGGAGATCCTGCGGGTGAACCCGCCGATCGAGACGGCGCTGCTGCGGGTCGCCACCGAGGACGTGGAGCTCCCCTCGGGCCGGGTCGAGCGCGGGCAGGCGGTGCTGGCCAGCCTTGCCGGGGCCAACGTGGACTCCGCCGTGTTCGGTGAGCCGGACGAGTTCATCCTCGACCGCGATCCCATCGCCGCCCGCGACCACCTGTCCTTCGGCCACGGCCCGCACTTCTGCCTCGGCGCGGGAGTGGCACGTCTCGAGCTGGAGGTGGCGCTGTCCACCCTGACCACCCGGCTGCCGGGACTGACGCTGGAGCTCGACCCGACGCAGACGCCGAGTGTGAGCGACAACATGGTCCGGACGGTGGCGGAGCTGCCCGTACGGTGGTGAGCACATCGGCGGCGGGGCGGATTCTCCTGTCAGATATGGCCTTGTCAGGTATGGCCTCGGCCTGAGCCGCCGCTGACACTCACGGAGGAAAATCGGTGACGCGTATCCCGGCCGAGTCGGTGGCAGGCACATCGGCTCGGCCGGAGACGGGCACATCAGCTGAGCCGGTGGCGGGTACATCGGTTGAGCCGGTGGAGAGCACAGTAGCCGAACTGCTCGCCAACAGGGGTGCGTCAAGCCGCCTGCCGCTGGCGGAACCGGAACCGCTTCCCGGTACCGCGGCACTGGACATGCGCAATCTGGAAGCGTGTGACCCGGTGTCGGGACTGCGGGTGCCGGTCCGCCGCTATGCGCCCCGCGACCAGACATCCGCGTTGCCGGCGGTGCTCTACATTCATGGTGGCGGCTGGGTGATCGGCAGCATCGACATGGTACATTTTCTGGTCGCGCCGCTGGCCGTCAAGCTGGACGCGGTCGTGATTTCGGTGGGTTACCGGCTCGCGCCCGAGCATCCGTTCCCCGCCGCGTTCGACGACTGCCTTGCCGTCCTTCGCTGGATGGCCGCCGAATCGGCCGAGCTCGGCATCGATCCCGCCCGGATCGCGCTGAGCGGCGTAAGCGCGGGTGGGACGCTGGCCACCGGGGTGGCTCTCGCGGTACGCGACCACGGCGGCCCCGCGATCCGCCTGCTGCACCTGGTCACACCTTCGCTGGACGATCAGGCCGACACCGCCTCGATGCGCAGGCGGTGGGGGCCGCAGCACCTCAGTCCACGGCTGGCACGGGAATGCTGGGCCGCCTATCTGCGTGATGTCGCAGGCAACGTGCCGGCGGTCGCCGCCCCGGCCCGGGCGGATGACCTCGCCGGCCTGCCGCCCACCTTCATCGCGGTCGGTGAGCTCGACGCGGTCCGCGACGAGGCCCTGCTGTTCGCCTTCCGCCTGATCCAGGCCGGCGTCCCGGTCGAGCTGCACCACTATCCGGGCGCCACGCACGGCCTTGGCGGTGATGTCGGGCCGGGCCTGCGTCAGCGGATCACCGAAACCGTGCCGGCCGCCCTTCGAGAAGCGCTCTTCCAGGCCTGACCGCGCACCGGCGGCCCCGGGCCGGGAGAGGCACGGGGCTGTGGCTCAGCTGGCCGTGTCGGCTGTCACCGGGGTGGCCGGGACCGCCTCAACAGCCGCCGGCGCCCTGCCGCGGCCGGGGCCGAACCAGAACCCCAGGGACACCAGGATGCCGATGACCGCCGTCCCGGTGAGCCAGGTGAAGACCCGGGCGAAGTGGTCCACCTCACTGCCGGTGCCCTGGGTGAACGGCAGCAGGAACACGGCGATACCGATCAGGCCGCCGACGGTGAGGGCCACCTGCACGATCCCGGCGGTGACACCGGTGTCCTGCGGGTCGGCGCTGGAGAGGATGACGACGTTGAACGGGACGATGGCCAGGCCGACGCCGATCCCGATGATGATGATCTGTGGCAGTACTGAGGAAGCGTAGCCGGCGCCGTCGTCCACCCGGCTGAGCCAGGCCACGCCGGCCGTGACCACCGCGAGCCCCGCCACACCCCGGGCCTTGAGGCTGATCGAGCTGACCCACTTGGTGATTATCGAGGCGCTGAGCAGGATCGAGATGGCGAAGGGCAGCAGCGCGAGGCCGGTTCGCACCGGGCTCAGATCGAGCACGGCATGCAGGTACTGGGCCAGGAAGAACAGGAAACTGCCCAGCACCGCGGCCAGCAGCGTGAGGTTGAGAAAGCCGCCGAGCCGGTCCCGGTGGGCGAAGATCCGGCCCGGCAGCAGCGGCTCGGGGGAGCGGGAGTCCACCACCGGCAGGAGCGCGAACAGCACGACGGCGGCCACCAGCGGGACGATCGTCCCCGCGTCCCGCCAGCCCGTGTCGGCCGCGTGGACCAGGCTGTACACACCGGCGGTCAGCGCCGCGGTCGCCAGGGCCGCGCTGGGGATGCCCAGCGAACGCTGGCTGCGGACGGCGTCTCGGGTCCCGAGTACGCGCAGGGCGACGATAAAGATCAGCGCGGCTATCGGGACGTTCACCAGGATGCTCCATCGCCAGCTGCCGGCCGAGGTCAGCAGCCCGCCGAACACCATGCCGGAGGCTGAGCCGAGCGCGGTGACGGTGGAGTAGAGGCCGAACGCCCGCTGTCTGCGTTCCCCCTCGGACAGGATGGTCAGCAGCGCCAGCGCGCTGGGGCCGGCCAGCGCCGCCCCGGCTCCCTGCAGCACCCGGCCGACGAGCAGCACCTCGACGTTCTGGGCGAGACCGGCGACCAGCGAGGCGACGGCCACCAGGCCGATGCCGAAGAGGAACACCCGGCGGTAGCCGAACACGTCACCGAGCCGTCCGGTGACGAGGAGCAGCGCACCGAAGGCAAGATAGAACCCGTTGAGAATCCAGGAGCCGGTGGTGATGCTGGCGTCGAAGCGGGCCTGGATCTGCGGCAGCGCCACGTTCATGATCGTGCCGTCCAGCTGCAGCAGGTACTCGGCACCGACGATCGCGGCGAGCACGAGCCCCCACGCCCTGGGCGGACCACCACCCGTCGTGGTCGTGCTGGAACCGGTTTCGGTGCTCACGATGCCTCCTAGTG
>NZ_CAAAFS010000155.1:0-18744 GCF_900634755.1 Protofrankia symbiont of Coriaria myrtifolia | reverse complement strand
GGACACTAGAGCAGGCGGGGATTATTTTGAGGGTGGCTCACCTTACGAGTTCGGCTTGATAATATGAGCCGGCCTCGACCTGTCAAGCCGGAGGTCTCCGATGAGGGAAGAGCCCATGAGGGAGCAGCCCGCTTCCACCGGAAGGGCACGCCGGGCGGACGCCCGGCGCAACCACGACGCAATCCTGCGGACGGCGCGCGAGGCCTTCGAGGCCAGGGGCTCCGCGGCGCCCCTGGAAGAGATCGCAGCCCGGGCGGGGGTTGCCATCGGCACCCTGTACGGGCATTTCCCCACCCGGGAGTCGTTGATCGAGGCCGCGACCAGGGACGGTCTCGCCGCTCTGATCGCGTTCGCCGACGAGGCGGCCGCGGCCGGCGAGCCGCTGTCCGCCCTGCGGGACTGGACGGCGCAGGCGGTGCGGTACTGCAGCACGTTCCGTGGGCTGATGGGGTTCCTGACCCGCAGTCGGCACGGCACGGGCGCCCTGTCCGGCTCGTGCACCGACATGCACCGGTGCGGTGCCGACCTGCTGCGCTCGGCGCAGGCCGCCGGGCGGGTACGGCCGGGCTTCACCGCCGAGGATCTGTTCGACGTCATCAGTGCCACGGCCTGGGTGCGGGAACGCTCGCCCGCCGGCCGGGACGGCAACGCCCGGATGCTGGAGCTGTTGCTGGGCGCTGCCGTCACGGACAGTTCCAGACAGACCACCCCGAATGATCCTGTTTCGATCCAAGGTTCGCTTTAGGGCCCTGCTGTCACAATCCATTCCGTCCGAGCCTCTTGGCTGGTGGAAGCGTGAGGGAGCGCGATTGTGTCGGTGGGGCCGCATGGGCATACGGCTGAGAACAGCGCCCGGGAACCGCGTCTTGGCGCACAGCCGGTGACCACCGGTCACCACCGGGGAGCATGACCGGTGATCCGACACGGATTCACTGTGTCATCTCGGCCCTCCGGGCCCTCCCGCACCGGGAGTTGTCCCGACGTCGTGCATCCGGCCGGACGCGAGCGTCCGGCCGGATGTTGTTGGCGACATTGAACGGATGCCAGAGCGGCATGAAGCATTGTCATGGAGCGGGTCGTCGCGCGGCCGGGTGAACTCCTGACGGCCGGCGGCACAGGCGGGGCGCGGGCGAGGTAGAGCTCGCCTCCCGCTGCCTGGCGAGGACCACGAGAACCCGTGCCGGCGGCCCACGCCCACCGCGTCGAAACCCCGCCCGGCACCGACCGGGCCGTACGCACAAAGCCACCGGACCGCCGCCGGGACTTCCAGGCCCAGCATTTCCGGACACAGAATTTCCGGGCACCGCGCTCCCCGCGAAAGCACGCTCCGGAAGAATTTCCACATATTTTGTCGACGGATAACTGACGAAACGGAGTTCTTATGCATTCCCGCAGGAATTTTCTCACCCTTTCGGTGGGCTCACTGGCCGCGTTCGGCCTGGGCTCAGGCCTGGTGGCCTGCGCGGAGGACTCCTCGCCGAGCGAGACCGGCGGGACGCCGAAGAGCGGCGGCAGCATCACCTTCGCCACCACCGCCGAGCCCGACAGCTGGGACCTGCACGTCTCGGTCTCCACCCTGTCGTCGTTGATCCTGCGCGACGTGTACGACTCGCTGGTGCACCAGAAGACGGACGGCACCTTCGAGCCGTGGCTGGCGAAATCCTGGGAGATCTCCGACGACGGCCTGAAGTACACGTTCCAGCTGCGTGACGACGTCACCTTCCACGACGGGACCCCGTTCAACGCCGAGGCGGTGAAGGCCAACTTCGACCACATCGTGGATCCGGCGACGAAGTCCAGGAACTCCAAGACCCTGCTCGGCCCCTACGACCGGACCGAGGTCACCGGCGACTTCAGCCTGATCGTGCACCTGAAGTCACCGCACTCGCCGCTGCTCGGCGCGCTGGCCAGCACGTATCTGGGCTTCCACTCCCCCGCCGTGCTGCGGGCCAATCCCGCCGACATCGCCTCGGGCGGCAAGTTCCTGGTGAGCACCGGGCCGTTCACGTCCTCGTCGCTCACCGCGGGGCAGAACGCCGTGTTCACCCGCCGTCCGGGCTACCGCTGGGCGCCGGCGTCGGCGCCGCACCCCGGGGAGGCATACCTCGACCAGTACGTCGTGCAGTTCCTCACCGACGACGCCGCCCGGGTCGGCGCGCTGACCTCGGGGCAGCTCGACGTGGCCGACCAGATCCCCGCCACCAGGATCGCGCAGCTGCGCGGCCAGCCGAACATCAAGCTGGTCAGCCGCGAGACCATCGGATCGCCGTTCACCTACTCGCTGAACGTCACCAAGGCCCCGTTCGACAACCGGGACGTGCGTGTCGCGTTCCAGTCCGCCGTCGACACCGAGGCGATCACGCAGGGCCTCTTCCAGGGCGTCTACAGCAGCGGTCGGTCCGCGCTGACCTCGTCCACCCCGGGCTACGACAAGTCGGTGGAGGGGATCTGGGGCTACGACAAGAACCGCGCGATCAGCCTGCTGGAGAAGGCCGGCTTCACCGCGACCGACGGCGAGGGCTACCGGACCCGCGACGGGCAGCGGCTGAGTGTGACGCTGGCCTATGCCGCCTCCTTCACCACCGAGGAGCAGCGCAACTTCCACACGGCGTTGAAGGACGCGCTCAAGCAGGTCGGTTTCGAACTCGTCCTGCGCCCGCTGGACACTCCGTCGATCGTGCAGGCGCTGGGCTCGGGCGACTACAACGTGGCGGCCGCCGCGCCGCCGTCGATCGACGGCTCGCTGCTGCGCTCCCTGTTCTACTCCAGCCAGCTGCCCGCCACCGGTGGGGCGAACGTCGCCCGGATCAGCGACCCGGAGATCGACGGCTGGCTGGACGAGGCGCTGCGCACGCGCGACGTGGCGGGCCAGAACGCGCTGTACGGCAAGGTGCAGCGCAAGGTCCTCACCGAGGCGTACGTACTGCCGACCTTCGTGTTGAAGCGCACCTACGGCACGCAGCAGCGGGTGCAGGGCTTCGCGCTGGGCGCGGGGAACCTGCCGACGCTGTCGGACGTCTGGGTGAGCTAGCCCTCGTGTAACCCTCGTGGCTGTCGGCCGTCCCGGGCTCCGTCCACGCGATCGAAGATCTGCTGGGAGGGGCCCGGGCATCGGCCGACGCTGGTCGACGACGAACTGCCCGACCTGGTCGGCACCGCCGTCCGGGAGCGGGAATGCCCGGCCGGCCGGCCGGTGGCCGTTCATGCTGATGCCGAGCGTGAGCATCCACAGGCTGACCGGCCTGACTCAAGGATCGCTTTAGAACCGGATGCCAGCATCCGTGCGGTACCTGCGGCGTGTCCCGCGAGAGACGGAGGAGCGAATGTCGTCAGATCTGGGTGGACGCGAACTGCACCTCAGCGTTCACCCGGTGGCAGCCGGGCACCATCCGGGCGCGTGGCGCTGGCCGGGCGCGGACCCGCTGGCGTTCTCCCGCATCGAGGGCTACCTCGAGGTGGCGCAGGTGGCCGAGCGTGGACGGCTCGACTCCATCTTCCTGGCGGACGTCCCGGGCCTGCACGCCGACATCGACGACTATCCGCAGCTCAACGGCCTCGAGCCGACGCTGATCCTGACCGCGATGGCGGTGGTCACCGAACGGATCGGGCTGGTCGGCACCGCCTCGACCACGTTCAACGAGCCGTTCAACATCGCCCGCCGGTTCCGGGCGCTGGACCTGATCAGCCACGGCCGGGCCGGCTGGAACGCGGTGACCACCTCGGGCCCCCGCGTCGCCGGCAACTTCGTCGCGGACGAGCCGAGCAGCCGCGCCCGCTACGCCAAGGCCGAGGAGTTCGTCGCGATCGTGCTCGACCTGTGGCGCAGCTGGGCGCCGGACGCGCTGGCCGCCGACGTGGCATCCGGGCTCTACGCCGACATGTCGAGGATCCGGCCGATCGACCACCACGGTGAGTTCTTCAGCGTGCGGGGGCCGCTGAGCCTCCCGCCGTCCGAGCAGGGCTACCCGGTGCTGTACCACGCGGGCGTCTCCGACGACGTGCGCACGCTGACCGCGCGCACCGGCGAGGCGATGTTCACGGCCGTGGTCGACATCGACACGGCCCGCGCCGAGCTGGACGTCGTGCGGTCCCGGGCGGTGGCCTTCGGCCGTCCGGCGGACGCGGTGCGCTTCCTGCCCGGGCTGGTCACCTCGGTTGGCGGCACCGAGCGGGAGGCCCTCGAACGACGCCAGGCCCTCGACGAGCTGTCCGGCACCCGCGGCGCGGTGCGCGGGCTGGCCGCGCAGCTCGGGCTGAACCCCGACGATCTGGAGCTGGACCGGCCGGTGCCACCCGCCCTGCGGGGCAGGCTGCACGCCGTCCGCGGCCATGCCCGCCCGGCCGCGCGCCGCGCCCTGGAGGGGCAGACGGTACGGGACATCATCCGGCGTGGCGGCGGTGGCGGCCACGTCGTGGCCGTGGGCGACCCCGAGCAGATCGCCGACCTGATCCAGACCTGGTTCACCGCCGGCGTCGTGGACGGGTTCACCCTCATGCCGGACGTCACCTTCGACGGCCTGCCGGCCTTCGTGGACCACGTCGTGCCGGTCCTGCGCCGCCGCGGCCTGTTCCGCTCGGAGTACCGGGGCAGGACGCTGCGCGAGCACTACGGGCTGCCGATCCCGGACGTCGCCACCCGCCGGCCGCTGGCGAAGGCCCTGTGATGGTCGCCCTCTCCCTCGCCGACCAGGGCCCGGTTTCCGCGCAGACCAGCCCGGCGCGGACCATCGGCCACTCGGTCGAGCTCGCCCAGCTGGCCGAGGAGCTCGGCTACACGAGGTTCTGGGTGGCCGAGCACCACGGGGTGCGCAACATGGCCTTCGCCGCCCCGGAGATCCTCATCGGCCACATCGCGGACCGCACCAGCCGGCTGCGGGTGGGCTCCGGCGGCATCATGCTGCCCAATCACACGCCGCTGCACGTCGCGGAGCAGTTCCGGACCCTCGAGGCGCTGCACCCGGGCCGGATCGACCTGGGTCTGGGCCGCTCCACCGGCACCGGTGACGACCCCACCCGCGACGCGCTGCTGCGCACCCCCGACGCGCTTGAGAAGTTCGGCGAGCATCTGCGGCAGCTGCTCGGCGTCGGCGGCCGGGTGCCGCTGGACCCGGACGACCCGTACCGGGAGCTCATCGCGTCACCGGCCGGTGTGCCGTTGCCGGCGGTGTTCCTGCTCGGCTCCAGCGTCAGCAGCGCCGAGCTCGCGGCGCGCGCCGGGCTGAGCTACGCGTTCCTCTGCGTCAACCAGGATCCGGACGTGGCCGTCCAGGCGCTGCGCCGCTATCGCGTGCTGTTCACCCCGGTGGCGGAGGGCGACCGGCCGCTGGCGATCCTGGCCACCCGGATCTGGGTCGGGGAGGACGACGAGCACGGGGAGGCACTGGCCGCCCCCGAACGGCTCGCCGTGCTCGACTACCTCAGCGGCGACCCGCGCCCGCTCGAGTCCGTCGAGCAGGCGCTGGCCCGCACCAGCCGGCTCACCGACGCCCAGCTCGTCGCCCGCGACAAGGTGGACCTGCGGGGGGACGTGGTGGGCGGCATCGACCGGGTCGCCGGCCGGCTCGCCGAACTCGTCGAGGCGAGCGGGGTGGACGAGGTGATGGCCATCTCCAACATCCACAACCCGGAGGACCGCCGGGAGTCCGTCCGGCGGCTGGCCGTGGCCGTCGGGCTGTGTCCGGCGCCGGTGAGCCGCTGAGCGAGCGAACCCCCTGGCCGGTGGACGCGGCGGCTCCACCGGCCAGGAGCACGGCGTGACGGGTGTGCCGTCCCAGCCGACCAAAAAATGTGATCAAGAAAATCGGAGCTCTCATCCATGCGCACTCGCAGGGACTCTCCTGCCCTCTGGGCGGCCTCCCCGGCCGCTGACCCGGTGAGCTGACACGTGTACGCTTCGTTGCCCCGGTTCCTGCTACGTCGGTTCCTCACCGGGATCCTGGTCCTGTGGGGCGCGGTGACGGTGACCTTCTTCGCGGTGAGCGCGGCCGGCGACCAGGTGGACGCGATCCTCGGCCCGCAGGCGGCGAACCTCCCGGGCCTGCGCGAGCGGGTCGCCGCGGAGTACGGGCTCGACCGACCGCTGCCAGTGCAGTACCTCGACCGCCTGGCATCGCTGGCCACCGGCGACTTCGGCCGCTCCTACCAGCGCAGCCAGCCGGTGACCAGGCTGCTTGGCAGCCAGATCCTGCCGACCCTTCAGCTGGCGCTGAGCGCGGCCCTGGTCGGCCTGCTGCTCGCGCTCATCGCCACCGTCATCACGGCGGGCCGGGGCCGGATCGTACGGACGGGCACGTCGGTGTTCGAGGTGCTCGCGGTGGCGGTCCCGCCGTTCTGGCTCGGCATCCTGCTGCTGTCGCTCTTCTCGTTCAACCTGCGCTGGTTCCCCGCCTTCGGCTCCCACGGCGTGTCCGGCCTGGTGCTGCCCACGCTGGCGCTGGCGATCCCGATCTCCGGTGTCCTCGCGCAGGTGATGCGCCAGGAGCTCGAGCTGGTCGAGGGCAGGCCGTTCGTGCTCAGTGCCCGTGCCCGCGGCCAGAGCCGGCTCGGCCTGCTGCTGCGGCACACCCTGCGGCACGCGCTGCTGCCGGCCACGACGATGTCCGCCTGGGTGCTCGGCACGCTCGTCGGCGGCGCCGTGCTGGTGGAGAAGGTCTTCTCCCGGCCCGGTCTCGGCACCGTGCTGGTGAACGCCGTGCAGCACCGTGACACGCCGGTGGTGTCGGCCGTGGTGATCCTGGCCGCGCTCATCTTCGTCGTGGCCAACACCCTGGCCGACACGCTCTACCCGGTGATCGACGCGCGGCTGCGGGAAGCAGGCCGGGCATGAACGCGACGACAGCGGCCTTCGGTGCGGCCCGGCCCCGGTGGCGGGCCACCCGCGGCTCGCACATACTGCTCGCGATCAGCGCGCTGGCCGTGGCCCTGATCGTCGCGTTGCTGCTGTTCCCCGGTGTCTTCGCGCCCTACGCGCCGGACACCAACGACGTGCGGCACACCTTCTCCCCACCGAGTTCGGCGCACTACCTCGGCACCGACCAGCTCGGCCGGGACGTCTTCTCGCGGCTGGTCTACGGCGCCCGGTACTCGGTGACCACCGGCCTGGTGGCCACCGCGATCGCGGTCGTGGCGGGCTCGCTGGTCGGCCTGAGCGCGGCGGCCGGCAGCCGGCTGGCCGATGCGCTGATCATGCGGCTGACCGACGTCTGGATGGCGTTCCCCGAGGTGCTGCTGGCGCTGCTGGTCATCGCGCTCATCGGGACGGGCTCGACGCAGATCGCGGTGGCGATCGGGGTGGCCGCCGTGCCGTACTACGGCCGTCTCGTGCGTGGGCAGGCACTCGCCGTGACAAAAGCCGAATACGTCGAGGCGGCGAAGATCCTGGGCGTACCCGCGTGGCGGTACGTGCTGCGCCACGTGCTGCCCAACGTGGGCGGGCCGGTCGTGGTGCTCGCCTCGCTGGGGACCGGGAGCGCCATCGCCGCGGCGGCGGGGCTGAGCCTGCTCGGTCTCGGCCCATTACCACCGACTCCGGAATGGGGCGTGATGCTCGCCGAGGGACAGACCTATCTGGCGAACGCCTGGTGGATCGCGGTGTTCCCGGGGCTGGCCATCGTCGTGGTCGTCCTCGTCTCCACCACGCTCGGCCGCAGCCTGCAGGCAAGGAGCCTGCGGTGAGCGGCCGGCGGGCGGGGAGCCCGCTGCGGACCAGCCGGCAGGCAGGGGGCCTGCGGTGACCCTGGTCGAGGTTGCCGGGCTGGAGGTTTCCTTCGGCCACGAGCCCCCCGTGGTACGCGACATCTCGTTCACCATCGAGGACGGTGAGTGCCTGGCACTGGTCGGGGAGTCCGGCTCGGGCAAGAGCGTCACCGCCCGGACGCTGCTCGGCCTGGCCGGCGAACGCGCCCGGGTCCGGGCGCGTACCCTGCGCGTCGGCGGCGCCGACGTCAGGAGCTTCTCCCAGCGTGACTGGCAGCGGCTGCGCGGCAAGTCGGTCGGCATGGTGCTGCAGGACGCGCTGGTGTCCCTGGATCCGCTGCGCCGGATCGAGGACGAGGTGGCCGAGTCCATCCGGCTGCACCAGCGGGACAGTACCCGTCCCGAGCGGCACCAGCGTGTCCTGGAGGTGCTCGCCGAGGTCGGCGTCCCAGAGCCGGAGCTGCGCAGTCAGCAGTACCCCCACCAGCTCTCCGGCGGGCTGCGCCAGCGCGCCCTGATCGCCTCCGCCGTGGCGACACGGCCCGATCTGGTCATCGCGGACGAGCCGACCACGGCGCTGGACGTGATCGTGCAGCACCAGATCCTGCAGCTACTCGAAGAGATCAAGGAGCAGGGCCGGGGTCTGCTGCTGATCAGCCACGACCTGGCGGTGGTCGCGAGGCTGGCCGACCGGATCGCGGTGATGCTCGACGGCCACATCGTCGAGACCGGGCCCACCGAGCGCATCGTGGGCAGCCCCGAGCATCCCTACACCAGGTCGCTGCTGGACATCGCCCGTGGCCGGCGCGCGCAGCGCCCGCCCCACACCGGCGGGCAGACCCTGCTCGACGTCGACGCGGTGACCAAGAACTTCGGCGAACGCCGTGCCGTGGCCGGGGTGTCACTGACCCTGCGGGCGGGCGAGACGGTGGGCCTGGTCGGCGAGTCCGGCTCCGGCAAGAGCACGCTGGCACGGATGGTGATGGGTCTGACCGAACCCGACGAGGGGCGGATTCTCCTGCGCGGGCAGCCCTGGTCGGGCACGCCGGAACGTGCCAGGCGGGTGCAGCGGCAGCACATCCAGCTGATCCAGCAGGATCCGCAGGCGGCGTTCGACCCCCGCCACACCGTCGGGCGCATCATCGCCGAGGCACTGCCCGGTCAGCGCGGCGCCCGCCGCCGGGCCCAGATCACCGAACTGCTGGCCACGGTCGGGCTCGACGCGCACTTCGCCCGCCGCCGTCCGCACCAGCTCTCCGGCGGGCAACGGCAGCGGGTGGCGATCGCCCGGGCGATCGCCCCGCAACCCGAGGTACTGATCTGTGACGAGCCGGTCTCCGCGCTGGACGTGTCGGTGCAGGCCCAGGTGTTGGACCTGCTGTCCGAGCTGCAGCAGCGCCTGGGCATCGCTCTGCTGTTCATCACCCACGACCTCACCGTCGTGGAGCAGATCAGCGACCGTCTACTGATCATGAACAACGGCGAGGTCGTGGAGGAGGGGCCCACCACGGCCGTGTTCGACAACCCGCAACATCCTTACACCAACGCGCTGCTGCAGGCCGCCCCGCGCCTGCCCCTGCTGCCGACCACCGTCGCGCACGGCACAGCTCCCGAACCACGCACGGCCACCGACAGCTACCAAAAAGTACCGACAGTCACCGACGGCTAGCAACAGGGACTGACAAGGCCGTCCTGGGCGCGGCCAGGCCCGTCCGGGACGCAGCCCCCGCACCCGGAATGACGAACCGCGGGTCGATCCGCTCCCAACAGAACCGCGCCTGCTCCGAAGTGGAGCGGACGGCCGGCTGTCCTCCGGCACAGACGACTGTCCTCCGGCACGGACGGCTGCCCGCCCGGGCGACCAGTCGTGGCCGGCGGCCTCGCGTCCGGGCTGGGACAGCGCTCTCCCCCGGGCCGGCGGCGGCCTGGAAAGGAAACCGCCGGCCCGGCGGGAGGCGGATCCCGTCAGCCGAGGATCGCCAGGGCCTCGTTGAAGGTTGCCGACGGGCGCAGGACCGCTGCGGCCCTGGCCGGGTCCGGCTGGTAGTAGCCACCGATGTCGACCGGCGAGCCCTGGACCCCGATCAGCTCGTCGACGATGGTCCGCTCCTGCGCGGTGAGCGTCTTGGCGAGGCCGGCGAACGCGTCCGCGAGCTGCGTGTCGTCGGTCTGCGCGGCCAGCTCCTGCGCCCAGTAGAGGGCCAGGTAGAAGTGGCTGCCGCGGTTGTCGAGGCCACCGAGGCGCCGGCTGGGCGACCTGTCCTCGTTGAGGAAGGTGGCGGTCGCCCGGTCGAGGGTGTCGGCGAGCACCTTGGCGCGCGTGTTGCCCGTCGTCTGCGCGAAGTGCTCGAAGCTGACCGCCAGCGCGAGGAACTCGCCCAGGCTGTCCCAGCGCAGGTAGTTCTCCTTGAGCAGCTGCTGGACGTGCTTGGGCGCGGACCCGCCGGCGCCGGTCTCGAACAGACCGCCACCGTTGATCAGCGGGACGACCGAGAGCATCTTGGCGCTGGTGCCGAGCTCCAGGATCGGGAACAGGTCGGTGAGGTAGTCACGCAGCACGTTGCCGGTGACCGAGATCGTGTTCTCGCCGCGGCGGATCCGCTCCAGGGAGAACGCGATCGCCTCGACCGGCGACCTGATCTCGATCTGGAGACCCTCGGTGTCGTGCTCGGGCAGGTACGCCCTGACCTTCTCGATCAGTGTCGCGTCGTGCGCGCGGCCGGGGTCGAGCCAGAACACCGCCGGGTCGCCGGTGGCCCGGGCGCGGGTGACGGCGAGCTTCACCCAGTCCCTGATCGGCGCGTCCTTGGTCTGGCAGGCACGGAAGATGTCACCGGCGGCGACCGGCTGCTCAAGCACCACGGTGCCGGCCTCGTCGACGAGGCGCACCGTGCCCGCGGTGGGGATCTCGAAGGTCTTGTCGTGGCTGCCGTACTCCTCGGCCGCCTGCGCCATCAGGCCGACGTTGGGCACCGAGCCCATCGTGGTCGGGTCGAAGGCGCCGTGCGCGCGGCAGTCGTCGATGACGACCTGGTAGATGCCGGCGTAGCTGCTGTCGGGCAGGACGGCGAGGGTGTCCGCCTCCTGGCCGTCCGGGCCCCACATGTGGCCGGAAGTACGGATCATCGCCGGCATGGAGGCGTCGACGATGACGTCGCTGGGCACGTGCAGGTTGGTGATGCCGCGGTCGGAGTCGACCGCGGCCAGCGCGGGGCCGTCGGCCAGCTCGGCCTCGAAGGACGCCCTGATCGCCGCGCCGTCGGGCAGCGCGTCCAGGCCCCTCAGGATGGCGCCGAGCCCGTCGTTGGGGCTCAGGCCCGCCGCGGCCAGCGTCTCACCGTAGGTGGCGAAGGTCTTCGGGAAGAACGCCCGCACCACGTGGCCGAAGATGATCGGGTCGGAGACCTTCATCATCGTGGCCTTCAGGTGCACCGAGAACAGCACACCCTCGGCCTTGGCCCGGGCGATCTGCGCGGTGAGGAACTCCCGCAGCGCGGCCACCCGCAGCACGGCGGCGTCCACGACCTCGCCGGCGAGCACCGGCAGGGCAGCGCGCAGCACGGTGGTGCTCCCGTCGGCGCCGGCCAGCTCGATGCGCAGCGAGCCGTCCGTGGCGATGACCGCCGACTTCTCGGTGGCGCGAAAGTCGTCGGCGTCCAGGGTGGCGACGTTCGTCTTCGACTCGGGGCTCCAGGCGCCCATCCGGTGCGGGTGCGTCCTGGCGTAGCTCTTCACCGACGCGGGGGCGCGCCGGTCGGAGTTGCCCTCGCGCAGCACCGGGTTGACGGCACTGCCCTTGATCTTGTCGTACCGGGCGCGGACCTCCCGCTCCTCGTCGGTGCGCGAGTCGTCCGGGTAGTCCGGCAGCGCGTAGCCCTTCTGCTGCAGCTCGGCGATCGCCGCCTTCAGCTGCGGGATCGACGCCGAGATGTTCGGCAGTTTGATGATGTTCGCCTCGGGGCGGCGGGCCAGCTCACCAAGCTCGGCGAGCGCGTCGTCGACGCGCTGGTCCGCGGTGAGACGTTCGGGGAAGCTGGCGATGATCCGCCCGGCCAGGGAGATGTCACGGCTTTCGACGCTGACACCGGCCGTGCGGGCGTACGCCTGGACCACGGGCAGGAGCGAGTACGTCGCCAGGGCCGGGGCCTCGTCAGTGTGCGTGTAGATGATGGTCGAATCAGTCACCGATGCTCCGCTTCACGTCTGCTTCGTATCGTTATCAAGGTTATGTCTTGATCTTCTCCGCTACCTTGATTGCGAGCAGGCATGTGGCGGCAGCCGTTGACGGGTGGCCAGGCCAGCGCCCGCGGCACCCGTCCCCGCAGCTGCCTGCCGAGCCGGTAGGTCGGCGGGTAGGTCGCTGTCCGAGCCCGGGCGACACCGCCGACAAGTACGTTCTTACCACTCCCGCCGGGCCGCCGGCCCTCGGTCACACCGTTGTCGGCGGGATGGCACGACAACCGGAGCGACGGCCGCCACTTCGGCGCGGGCCGGTTCGCCTACACGCTCCGTGACGCCTGGCAGGCCGGATTCGACTTTCCGCGAGGATGCCACGGCGGAAGATGTCACGGTCCGTCAGTGAAAGGCTGACGGTGTCAACGGACGGGCCGAACTGGCGTCGGCGTGAAAATTTCGCATTGACCTATCATCCGGGGTCCTCTACGGTGTCCGAACGAACAGTTGTTTGTAATCTACATCACCATCAGCCACCTCCCCCCACGGGTACGCCGCGGCCCGAAGGCCGAGGACGGAAGACCGCTCGGGCTCCCGGCCACACAACCCTACGAGATCAGTTTCTTCCAGAGAGCGACAGAGGCTGCCATGGACAAAACGGTTTATATCTCCAGAAATCCGTAGACGCCCCAGCCGTCGACTGCCCGCGCCGGTGGAGCCGACAAGCCGTCCCGCGCCCTGGCCCGACCCACAGCACCCCGGCTCGACGACCCGGAACCCGACCGGCCCGCGAAAACCGTCTGATCATGCAATGTGCCAGCGCAACGGAGGATGCCAGATGACTGACGATTACGAACCGTCGCCAGGAAGACGCGAGAGCCAGACACACACAAAACCCGCCGGGAACACGGCCCCGCGCTCGGAACAGCCGAGGAGGGGGCGTTCGGTCGGCGAGCGGCTCATCCGCATCCGGTCCGGTGAGACAGAGACGGAAAGCACACCGGCTTTATGCACCGGCCAGCACCGGCGCCCACACCGACACCCCTGGTCGCTGTCCGGGCGCCCGCGCCCCCGGCTCCTCTCACGGCGGCGCGGAATCGTCGCCATCGCCGCGATGATCGCTGCGGTGACAGGCCTTGCCGCCTGTTCGTCGGATGACAACGGCAGCGGCAACACGGCGAACGGTTCGGGAGCGCCCGAAATCGTCGTGGGCAACATCGGGACGTACACCGGCCCCACCGCGTCCTCCCAGGCGCAGGCGCAGGACATGGCAAAGGCCTGGGCATCGTGGGTGAACGCCCACGGCGGGATCAACGGGCGCCGCGTCAAACTGATCGTCATGGATGACGGGGGGAACGCGACGACCGCGCTGTCCCAGGTCAAGAAACTCGTCGAGCAGGAACACGTCGTCGCGATCATAGGAAACCACTCGAACTCGGACGTGAACTGGGCGTCCTACATCAGCGGCACGGACGTGCCCGTCATCGGCGGCACCTCCCTGGACCTGCCCTTCGTGACGAACGCGTCCTTCTTCCCGGTCGGGCCGTCCGTCATCGCGGGGCTGTACGGAGTGCTGCAGATAGCGAAGTCGACAGGCCCGAAGATGGGCCTGCTCTACTGCGCGGAGGCGCCGCAGTGCGCCAGCGCGGTGCCGCTGTACTCGACGCTGGCCAGGGCACTCGACCTCAGCATTCCCTACAACGCGAAGGTGGCGGCTTCGGCGCCCGACTACACCTCGCAGTGCCAGGGCCTGAAGGAGGCGGGCGTCCAGTCCGTGAGCGTGCTGGCGCCGTCCGACACCGTCGTCCGCGTGCACCGGGCATGCGCGGACCAGGGAATCAACGTCCCGGAGGTGGCCCAGGACGGCACCGTCACGACCACCTGGCTGAAAGAGCCGTCGCTCAACGGAATGCGGGCCGTCGGATATGTCGCACCCTTCTATGACAGGTCCATACCGGCGACCCAGGAGTTCCACGACGCCATCCAGCAGTATGCGCCGGGTATCGAGGCGGTGCTGTCCGAGCAGTCGGCCGACGTCTGGGCCAGCGGAAAGCTCTTCGAGGCCGCGGTCAGGGCCGCGCCCGCCGGGGATCTCACGGCCGCCGCGGTGAAGAAAGGCCTCTACAGCCTCAAGGACGAGACGCTCGGCGGCTTCACCGTCCCGTTGAACTTCGTGGAGGGAAAGCCGACCTCCATCAAGTGCTGGTTCACGCTGGGCATCGAGGACGGCAGGTTCGTCGGGCCGAAGGGTCTGGAGACGGAGTGCGCCCCCGCGTCCGTCGTTGATCCCGTGGTTGCGACCCTCGGCTGACCAGTCCCCGGGCTGGGCCGGCATCCTGTCCTGGTTTCCGTCCCAGCCCGGCTCTCTGACCGTTTGGGAGTTCCAGAGTGACGACCCTACTTCCGTTCCTGGTCGCCGGGCTGACCACGGGCTCTGTCTACGGGATCGCCGGGCTGGGCCTCGTGCTGACCTACAAGACGTCGCGTCTGTTCAATTTCGCGCACGGCGCGCTCGCCACCATCGCGGCATTTCTTTTCTACACCCTGCACGTCCAGCACCAGGTGCCCTGGCCGCTGGCCGCGTTGATCTGCGTTCTCGTCGCCGGCCCGGTCCTCGGGCTTGTTTTCGAGCTGGTCGGCCGAATGATCAGCGATCGTTCCCTGCCGGTGCGGGTCGCCGGCACGGTCGGCATTCTGCTCGTGGTGCAGGCGGTGATATCGCTCGTCTACGGCACGGCGGAGACCCGCAAGGTACCGCCGTTCCTGGGAACGCATGTCCTCCGCGTGGCGAACACGAGCATCACCCAGGACAAAATCATCATCTGGATTATCGGCGCCGCGGCGACGCTCGCGCTCTTCCTCGTCTTCAGGCACACCCGGCAGGGCCTTGCGATGCAGGCTGTCGTCGACGACGTCGACCTGCTCAACTGCGCCGGCACCAGCCCCGTGCGCGTCCGGCGGTTGGCGTGGGTCATCGGTGTCTCGTTCGCCGCGCTGTCAGGTGTGCTGCTGGCACCGCTCATCACCCTTGACGGGGTGACGCTGACGCTGCTGGCGGTCCAGGCTTTCGGCGCGGCTGCCATCGGCAGGTTCTCGAATCTGCCCGCCACCTATCTGGGCGGTCTGCTCATCGGTGTGGGCGGCGCTCTGTGCTCGAAGTACTTCACCACCGGTCTGCTGGCGGGAATACCGACCGCGCTGCCCTTCCTCGTCCTGTTCGTCGTTCTGCTGGTCTCCCCTCGCAGCCGGCTCGGGGAACGGGCCATGCCGTTGTCACGGTCCGCGGCGCAGTGGCGTTTCCCCCTCCCGTTCCAGCTGGCAGGGGGAGCAGGCGTCCTGGTCCTCCTCCTGCTCGTTCCCGAATTTGCCGGGCTGCACCTGACCGACTGGACCCTGTTTCTGACCTCGACGATCCTCTTCCTCTCCCTGGGCCTGCTGGTACGCAGTTCTGGACAGGTGTCGCTCTGCCACGTGGGTTTCACCGCGATCGGCGCGGCCGCTTTCTCGCACCTGACCGTCGGCCACGGACTGCCGTGGTTCTTCGCGCTACTGCTGTCGGCTCTCGTCGCGGTGCCGATCGGCGCCATTCTCGCGATTCCGGCGATCAGGCTGTCCGGACTGTACCTCGCCCTGGCGACGCTGGGATTCGGCATCCTCCTCGCCTACATGTTCTACACACAGGACTACATGTTCGGCAGTATAGGTGCCGGGCTGACCGAGCCACGGCCCCGTCTTGGCGGGCTCGACCTCGAAAGCGACCGCGGCTACTACTATCTGGTACTGGTATTCACCGTCGTAGTCACGGCCATAACCGTGGTACTGGTACACAGCCGGCTCGGCCGGCTGCTGCGGGCGTTGGCCGACAGTCCGACAGGACTCGCCTCCAGCGGCACGTCGACCAACGTCACCCGTGTGCTGGTCTTCTGCATCTCGGCCTTTCTCGCCGCGGCATCGGGCGCGCTCGCCGGCAGCGCGGTCAGCACGGTGACAGCCGACTCCTACCAGCCGTTGACGTCGTTGCTCTATTTCTCCCTGATCGTCATCAGTCTGGGCGGTGAGCCCTGGTACGCGCTGCTGGCCGCCGCGGGCCTCACCCTGATTCCGTCGTACGTAAGCGGCGACAACATCGCCACCTATCTTCAGCTCGTCTTCGGTGTGGCGGCGCTCCTTCTCGCGGTCACGCCGCCGTCGCTGCGGTCCGTCCCCGCGGTGGTCCAGCGCACCGCCGAACGGCTCGGTCGCCAGCCGCTCACGCGCAGGCCACGCGCGCACGGCGCCCGCACCGGCGCCGACGCCAGGAGCAGTGCCAGCGCCGCTGCCAGCACCCGCCCCAAGGTCGCTGTCGGCACGCTCGCGGTACGCGGGCTCGGGGTGAGGTTCGGCGGCCTGGTGGCCGTGGACGGCGTCTCCTTCGAAGCCCGGACCGGGCAGATCACCGGTCTGATCGGCCCGAACGGGGCCGGAAAGACCACGACCCTGAACGCCTGCTCGGGGGTGCTCCGACCGACGAGCGGGAAGATCTCCTTCGACGGCCACGACATCTCCCGGCGGGGCCAGGCCGTTCGGGCCCGGCTCGGTATCGGCCGCACGTTCCAGCAGATGGAACTGTTCGACTCGATGACCGTACGTGAGAACGTGGCGCTGGGAGCGGAGGGCAACTTCGCCGGGGCCAATCCGCTCAGCCACTTCCTGAGCTCGAGCGGGCAACGGAGCCTCATCAGGCAGAGCGCCGAAGAAGCCATCCGGCTCTGCGAGCTGGATGAGGTCGCGGAATCACTCGCCGGAACCCTGTCGACGGGGCTGCGCCGGCGGGTCGAGCTGGCCCGCGGCCTCGCCGGACCGTTCCGCGTCCTCCTGCTCGACGAACCGTCGTCCGGCCTCGACCGGGCGGAAACCAGCCGGTTCGGCGAGACCCTCCAGCGCGTCGTGCGGGACCGGGGAATCGGCATCGTGCTCGTGGAACACGACATGGCGCTCGTCAACGAGATATGCGACCACATCCATGTCCTGGACTTCGGTAAACCGGTCTTCGACGGAACGCCCGACGAGGTGATGGCGTCCCCGCTCGTGCGGGCCGCCTATCTCGGGGGCGACGCCGTCGAAACCGTCACGCGGCAGCCCGTCGGGGAAGTGGTGTCATGACAGCAGCAAATGGTGCCGCCATCGCGGGCGACACGAAACCGTATGCCCTCTCGCTGCGGGGAACGCAGTCGGGTTACGGCCGGTCGACGGTGTTGCGAGCGGTCGACCTCGACGTGCCGGCAGGCGGCGTGGTTGCCCTCCTCGGCGCCAACGGCGCGGGCAAGACGACGCTCCTGCGCACCGCGGCGGGTCTGAACAAACTGCAGCACGGCCACATCTCGATCGGCGGCGCCGACCATTCGGACACTCCGCCGTATGCGCGTACCCGTGCCGGCCTGTGCCTCATCCCCGAGGGCCGGGGAATCTTCCGGTCCCTGTCCGTGCGGCAGAACCTTCGCCTGCTGCGGCCACCGTGGCTTCCGGAGATCAGATCCGACCGGGCGCTGGAGGCCTTCCCCGCGCTGCGGCAACGGCTCGACGACGTTGCCGGCACTCTTTCCGGTGGGCAGCAACAGATGCTCGCGCTGTGCCGGGCCTACCTGTCGAATCCACAGGTCATCCTGGTGGACGAGGTCTCCATGGGCCTGGCACCACGGATCATCGACGAGATCTTCGCGTCGCTGCGGCAGCTGGCCGCGAGCGGGGTGTCGCTGGTCATTGTCGAGCAGTACGTGGAACGCGCGGTCGAGTTCGCGGACGCTGTCGTCGTGTTGCGGCGCGGGAAAGTGGTGTTCAACGGGACGCCGGACACGCTGGATCACAACGCGCTCGTCAACAGTTACCTAGGCTCAGGGGATCCGGTGGCCGACCGATCATAGGACCGCGTCCGGTGGATATCGGATACGGGTCAGAACCGATCCGACGCTGAACTCATGAGCCGGCCGCACATGCGATGCCGGTCGCTCCTGACAGCACCGACCCCCGGCACCACTGGACCATGCCTGGTCCGGGTGATGCCGGGGGTCGGCGGATACGCCTGGCGGACGTATCGACGTGATGTCCCGACGCGGCGATCAGAGGGTGGTGTAACCACCGTCGATCAGGATCGTGTCACCGGTGATGAACGACGACTCGTCACTCGCCAGGAAGACGGCCAGCCGGCCCACCTCGGTGGGGGTCCCGTATCGTCCCAGCGGCGTCGCCCTGACCACGCCCTCGATGAGCTCCGGCGGGAGGCTGTCGGTGATCTGTGTCCGGATCGGCCCCGGGCAGATCGCGTTGACGCGGATGTTCCGGCTCGCGTACTCCGCCGCCGCGGTCTTCGTCAGCATGGCCACAGCGCCCTTTGCCGCACAGTAGGCGGGCATTCCCGGGAAAGCTACCATCGCGGCCATCGACGCCGTGTTGACGATTGTTCCCCCGCCGTTCTCGAGTAACTTCGGGATGGCGTAGCGCATACCGAGGAACACCCCTCTCCCGTTCACACCGAAGACCCGGTCGAACTCTTCCTCCGGATATTCACCGGTGTGGGCGACCGCACCGTCGATACCCGCGTTGTTACAAAGTACGTCGAGCTTGCCGAAATGGGAGACGGCCGCGTCCAGCATACTCCGGACGTCCGCACCCCTCGACACGTCGGCGTGCACCGCGTAGCAGTCGCTCCCGAGTCGCTTGGCGATCTCCTCCTGCTGGCCCGAGATATCGACGGCGACGACCCTGGCCCCTTCTTTCACGAACTCCTCGGCAATGCCGGTGCCGATTCCCGAGCCTGCCCCGGTGACGACAGCAACTTTCCCTTCGAGTCGCCCAGCCACGTCGCTCTCCTTTCCAAGATCCATTCGATCGAACGATCAT
>NZ_CAAAFS010000154.1:0-6248 GCF_900634755.1 Protofrankia symbiont of Coriaria myrtifolia | reverse complement strand
GGGTGGACCGGGCGGGCGCGGCCGGCCGGGCTCGTGTGGTGAAACGGCTGGGTGCGGCGGGCCGGGCAGATGTGACGGGCGAGGTGGTCACGGTTCTTCCTTTCTTCCGCTCTTCCGGTCTTCCGGGTGCGGTGGGCGGTCTTCGGGTGCCGGTGGGCGGCCTCTATCTCGACGGCGCAGGTATCTCGACGGCGCAGGTGCCGACAGGCGCGGACACGCAGATGCGGATGTCCTCGTCGGGCTGGCGCGACTCCTCACCGGTACGCACGTTGCGGACGACGCCCTCGGTCTTGTGGGACATGCAGGACAGGCAGATGCCCATGCGGCAGCCGAACGTGGGCGCAAGCCCGGCGGCCTCGGCCTGCTCGAGCAGAGTGGCCCCGCTGTTGGGCACGGTGGCCACGGTGGCGCCGGCCCTGGTGAAGATCACCTCACCGCTGGCCGGGCCGCGCGCGGCAGGCGGCCGGAAGTACTCCACGCGCAGCCGGTCGCTGCCGGCGTAGGCGTCCTGGATTCTCTCGATCAGGCCTGCCGGGCCGCAGGCCCAGGTGTCCACGTCCCGGTAGCCTGGCACCAGCCGGGACAGCTCGGCCGGGGTGAGGCGGCGGCCATCCTGCCGCGGGTGGACCAGGTGGACGTGGACGTTCGGGGGCAGCGCGGCGAGCTCGCCGGCGAAGATCTGGTGTGCCGGTGACCGTGAGTAGTGCAGAAACGTGATGGTGCCGCCGTAGCCGCGCCGCAGCAGCGTGCGGACCATCGACATCACCGGGGTGATGCCCGAGCCGCCGGAGATGAACAGCAGCTGGCGCGGCGGCGGCTCGGGCACGGTGAACGCGCCGGCCGCCCGCGACAGGTGGACGACCAGGCCCGGCCGGGCACGGCCGACGAGGTAGCTGGAGACGACCCCGTCCGGGTTGGCACGCACCGTGATCGTGATGCGGCCGCCGCGGCCGGAGGCGGGCGAGGAGACCGAGAAGCACCGGAGGTGACGGACACCGTCGATCTCGACGCCGAGCTGGACGTACTGGCCGGCGAGATGGCCGGGCCAGCTCCCGGTGGGCTGGAGGGTGAGCGTGGCGACCGGGGCGCCGGCGTGGGTCTCGGGCTCGACGCGGACGACCCGGGCCCGGATCTCGTTCACGGCCCACATCGGGTTGACCAGCTCGAGGTAACGGTCCACGCCGTGCGGCGAGGTGAGGGCCGCCACCACCGGCGACCGCAGCAGAGCCCGGACGAGCGTCATGGTTGTCCTCTCCGTTCAGGCCTCTCCGTTCAGGCCCGCGGCAGGACGAGCCGGCGGTGACGGGAGCACACAGGCGGATGGGTGTCGGCTGAGAGATCGGATGGGGGCGACAGAGCCCCGGTCGTCAGTCGATGTCGATGCGGGCGGCGGCGCGCGTCAGAGCCGGGGAGAGCCGGCTGAGGACGCGGCCGGCCCTGGCCTCGACGGTGACCGGGACGACGGCCCTGTTCTCCCGGACGGCGCGCAGGATCTGCCAGGCGACCTTCTCCGGGGGGAAGTTGCGCCTGGCGTAGAGCGCGGCGAAGCGGTCGCGGGTGGCGTCGAGCCCGTCGGCGGAACGGCCGGAGAAGGTGCTGGTACGGGTGATGTTGGTGTTGACGAGGCCGGGGCAGATGGTGCTGACGCCGATGCCGGCGGGAGCGAGCTCGGCGCGCAGGCAGTCCGACAGCATGTAGACGGCGGCCTTGCTGGTGGCGTAGGCAGCAAGGACCTTGCTGGGCAGGTACGCGGCGGCGGAGGAGACGTTGACGATGTGGCCGCCCTCCCCGCGCTCGACCATCAGGGTGGCGAAGGCGCGGCAGCCGTGGACGACGCCGCCGAGGTTGACCTCCAGGATGTGCTGCCACTCCTTCTCGGTGGTCTGCAGGAAGGTGCCGCCGTGGCCGACACCGGCGTTGTTGACCACGATGTCGGGGACGCCGTGGGCCGCGGCCACCTCCCTGGCGAAGGTGTCGACGGCGGCGCTGTCGGCGACGTCCACCCGGTAGGCGTGGGCCGCGGGGGCGCCGAGCAGGCGGGTGAGTTCGACGGTGCGCTCGGCGCTGGCCAGGTCGAGGTCGCAGACCACGACGGCGGCGCCGTGCTCGGCGAAGGCCAGCGCGGTGGCTCGTCCGATGCCGCTGCCGCCGCCGGTGACGACGGCCAGCTTCCCGGCGAAAGCCGCCCGCTCCAGGCCGGGGCCCCGGCACCAACGCAGGCGTGGGCGCTGGGGCCGGCGCGGGCCGGCGGCCCGTTCCCGGCTCGAGACGGCGGCTCGCTCGAGGGCGGGCGCGGCGGGCGCGCCGTCGGCGTGCGCGGCGATTTCTTTGATCATCTGTGCCACGGTGGGGCCTTTCTCGAGCAGTGCGGACCAGTGCCCGGCGGTCAGGGTGCGCCGCCACAGGTGGGGCACCCAGCGGTCGAGGTCGTCGCCCAGCGCGGGGCTGACGTAGCGGTCCCGGGCGAGGGTGATCAGCTGTACCGGTACGGCGGTCGGGCGCTGCCGTGGCCGCAGCAGGTGGGGCAGCATGTTGGCCCGGTACAGCGCGATCCCGTGTACGGCGTCGGTGGCAAGGGTGGGCTGCGGGTGGCTGGTCCGCGGGATGACCCCTTCGGTGGACGCCAGCACGTACCCCCACCGCGCGGCCAGGCCGAGCCGCCAGACGGCAGGGGCGAGTAGCGGCAGGTGGAAGACGCCGATGTACCAGGAGTGCGCGGCCTGGGTGAGCAGCTGGCCGAGGTGACGCGGGGTGGGACGGGCGAGCCGTCGCCGCGCCCAGTGGCCGACGTGGTCCAGGCAGGGCCCGGACAGGGAGGTGTAGGAGGCGATGCGGCCCGCCGCCCGGGGGTCGGTCACGGCCTCCCAGGCCTGGATGGACCCCCAGTCGTGGGCGGCGAGGTGCACCGCCCGGTGTGGGCTGACCGCGTCGGCCACCGCGAACAGATCGTCCGCAAGCTGCGGCAGACGGTAGCCGCACGCTCCCTTCGCGGCCCCGGAGGCCCCGGCGCCACGCACGTCGTAGCGCACCACGTGGTGGCCGTCGGCGGCGAGGGCCGCGGCGACGTCGTCCCAGACCCAGTGGGTGTCGGGGTAGCCGTGCACGAGCAGTACCGTCGGCCCGGCCGGGTTGCCCTGCTCGTACACGGCCAGCGGCACACCGGCGGAGACGACCGTCCGCCGCCTCATCGCGCCTCCACCGCAACATCCGTCGCAACATCCGTCGCGATGTCCGACGAGGTGTCTGCGGCCCGCTGCCAGCGGCGTACGTGCGGCAGGTCGTCGTCGAGCCAGTAGGCGTCGTCGTCGGTGACCACCAGTAGCTCCTCGAACTTCAGGCCCACATCGCGGAACGCGACGTGCGGCTCGACCGCCCACAGCCCCGGTGTGGGTGCGTGCCGGGAGGCACGGCCGTCGGCCCACAGCGGTGACCGGCCGTAGCGGCGCTCGCCGAGGAACTCGCGTCCGAGGGTCTGCAACGTCCGTATGCCGAAGCCGAGGACGCTGACTCCGGCGGGCCCGCGGGCGGTCGTGCGGGTGACCTGGTGGCCGATGACCCGCCCCGGGTAGACCCGGTGCCGGTTGTCGTAGCCGTGGCGGGCGATGAGCGCGTCCACCCGTGCGTAGATCTCGTTGAACGGTGTGCGCCGGCGCGCCTCGACGACGATCAGGTCGCGGTATTCGCGCAGGTCACGGTCGATCCTGTCCCAGACGGGGCTGGCGCCGACCCGGCCGGCGTACCCGATGTCGGCGGTGTAGCCGTCGATGACGGGGGCGCAGTCGAGGATGTACGGCATGCCCTCCTCGAGTCTGCGCCGGCTCGGGAAGAACTGCAGCGGCGTGTGGAAGTGCCGGAAGGCGGTCCGGTCGCCGAACCAGGCGAAGTGGACGTGGAAGAAGTCCTGGACGCCGGCGGCGGCCAGTTCCCGGCCCAGTCGCGCGCTGGCCTGGCGTTCGGTCACGCCGGGCTCCAGCCAGGCCCCGACCCGCTCGGCGCAGGTGTAGGCGAGCTGCTGCAGCTCACGGAAACGCCTGAGGTCGCCGCTGTCGTACGGGAAGACCGTCGCGGCCTGGGGCTGCTGGCGGGCCGACCCTCGGGCCGGTGTCTGGACCAGAGTGGGCATGGATGTCGCCTCCGGGTCGGATGCCCCCCGGTTCGGGTGGGCGCTTCGCACGACTGCACGGTTCGGTTGCTCGGGGTGGATGAGAGATCACAGGTCCAGGACGAGGCGTTCGCCCGCGCGGGCACGGGAGACGCAGACGAGCATCGCGCCGTCGGCACGCTCGGTGTCGGTGAGCCGGTGGTCACGGTGCTCGACGGCTCCGGCGAGGACGCGCTGGCGGCAGATCCCGCAGAAGCCCCGCCGGCAGGAGTAGGCGGCCGTGGGGACGGCCTCGGCGAGCACGTCCAGGACGGACCGGTCGGCGGGCACGGGCAGCACGCGCCCGCTGCGGGCCAGCCGCAGCTCGAAGGGCCGGCCGTCCCGGATCGGGGCGGAGGCGAACCGCTCGACGTGCAGGCCGCTGGCCGGGCTCGCGTCGAAGGCCGCCTGGATGCCGTCGAGCACGGGGGGCGGGCCGCAGGCGTAGACGGCGGCCCCGGCCGGGGCGCGGCGCAGCAGGCTGGTGGCGTCGGGCCTGCCGTGCTCCTCGTCGGAGAGGATCTCCACCCGGCCGTGGAACCGGCGCAGTTCGTCGGTGAACGGCAGTGACGTGCGGGTGCGGCCGCTGTACACCAGCCGCCAGTCCAGGCCGCGCCGGGCGGCCTCGCGGACCATCGGCAGGATCGGGGTGATGCCGATGCCGCCCGCGATGAACAGCACGCGGGGCTCGGCTGCGAACGGGAAGGCGTTGCGCGGCCGGCCCACGGTGAGCCGGCTGCCCGCCGGCAGGGCGTCGTGCACCTCGACCGACCCGCCGCCGCCGGTGTCGAGACGGCGGACCGCGATCTGGTAGGTGCCCCGGTCGGCGGGGTCGCCGCACAGGGAGTACCGGCGTCGGCGGCCGGAGGGCAGGTGCAGCTCGAGATGGGCGCCGGGCCACCAGGCGGGCAGCGCGGCCCCGTCGGGAGCGGCCAGGCTCAGGCGGACGACGCCGTCGGCCACGTACCGGCGGTCGGCCACCACGAGGTTCAGCGTGGACGCGGGCGCGGGCGGCGGTGTGGGCCGATGCTGACGGCTGCCCGACCGGGTGGCCAGCGGGAACAGCACGTCACCGACAGCGGCCAGCACCCTCATCCCGCGGTCGGCACGGGGCCTGCCGTACAGGTCGGGGGGAACATACCGGCCCTCCGGTTGCGGGCCCTGCCCGGACATCAGCGGGCGGCCGCGGCGCGGGCGGCCGGGGAGGTGGCGAGGTAGGCGACCGCCTGCCGGGTCGAGCCCTCCTGGGTGGGGTGGTAGTCACGCCTGAGGTAGCGCAGCCCGGAGCGCACGGCCTGGCCGGGGGCTGGCAGCAGCCCCCGCCGGGACGCCGCGAGGAAGGCACGCCAGCTCTCCGCCCGCTGCGGCCCGCCCGGCCGTGATCGGGCCAGCTGTGGATCGGCGGCCATCAGGAAACGCGCTCCACGGATCCATAACCAGTACAGGATGGGACCGGTGAGCGCCATGGCGCGGATCCGCCGCGGATAGCCCGGGTCCAGATGCCTGAGCAGGTCGTACGCGACGCTGCGGTGCTCGACCTCCTCCGCGCCGTGCCAGCGCAGCAGGTCCAGCATCACCGGGTCGGCGCCGGCCCGGTCCAGGGCGTCCGCATTGAGCACCCAGTCGCCGAGGAAGGCGGTGAAGTGCTCGACCGCGGCGATGATCGCCACCTGCTCGACGACGTGTTCCCGGGCGCGCCGCGGCGGCAGCCCCGGACGATCCCCCAGCACCTGGTGGAAGAGCCACTCAAGCTGCCGTAGGTACGGGTCCGGATCCAGCCCGGTCGCGCGCAGGTGCTCGAGCGCTCCCTGGTGGGCCTGCGCGTGGAGGGCTTCCTGACCGATGAACCCCAGCACGTCCTCCCGCACCCGGCCGTCCGTGATCATTGGCAGGGCGCGCTGGAAGACGCGCACGAACCAGCGCTCGCCCTCGGGCAGCAGCAGATGCAGCACGTTGATGGTGTGGCTGGCGACGGGCTCGCCCGGAATCCAGGGGTCCGGCAGCCGTGACCAGTCGAAGCGGACGTCACGCGGCTGCAGGACCAGGGCGTCGGGCTCGGCGAGGGCGTCGGGCTCGGCGGCGAAGACCGCGGTGGGGGTGTGGGAAG
>NZ_CAAAFS010000153.1:0-8627 GCF_900634755.1 Protofrankia symbiont of Coriaria myrtifolia | reverse complement strand
GTGGGGGAAGTGGGTGCGGTGGCAGGGGGCATCGGAGCGCTCCTCCATCACGTGGCGGGGGCTGAAGAAGGCGCGGGGCGTCGGCTCCGGCTCGGGGACGGCGTCCTTGTTGACTCTGGCTCAACAGTAGGCTCTGTTGAGCCAGAGTCAACAGTTCTGTTGAGTTTCGGTCAATAAGATGGGCGCATGGTCCGCCCTCCCGGTGTACGCGGCACCCGGCTCCTCCCCTCCGACCGCCGCGGCCAGTTGCTGGCCGCCGCCCGCCACCTCCTGGAACGAGGGACGATCGACGACGTCCGCATCGAGACCGTGGCCGCCGAGGCGGGCGTCTCCCCCGGGCTGCTCTTCCACTACTTCGGCTCGCAGCGCGGGTTCCGGCACGCCGTCCTGCGGGCCGCCGCCGAGGAACTCCTCGACCACCTGCGTCCCGACCCGTCCCTGGCTCCCGGCGAGCAGCTGCGCGCCGGGGTCGAGACCTTCGTCGAGTACGTCTGCCGCCATCCGGACGTCTATCTGGCCATCACCCGGCTCGACGGCGGCAGCGACATGCGCACCCTGCACCGCTCGACCCGGGCCACCCTGGCAGGCTGGCTCACCGAGGGCCTCACCACCGCGGGCGCGCCGGCCACCCCCGCCCTCACCATGGCCGTAGCCGGCTGGCTGGCGTACATGGAGGAGGTCGTCCTCACCTGGCTCGACCAGCCGGCCATGGACCGGGCCGACCTCGTCAACCTGTGCGAACGCACCTGCTACCAGATCGTCATGGCCGCTCTGAACGACTCCGAGCAGTACGAGCGGCTCACGGACCGCGTCCGCGGCCGCGGATGAACGCCACCGTCACCACCAGCGCCGTACGACCCGCCCGGCCCCGTCAGGAACAGCCAACCCGCCCCGCCGGGGACAGCAATCCCCCGCCAGGTCAGCTAAAAGGCAGCCAGGCCGTCAGGGTGGCCACAAGGACAACCAAAAGGGCAATCGGCAAAACAGCCGGCGGGCAGGTTCGTGTTCCGCCCGGCTGTTCCCTGGGCACCATCATTCCCGCGGGCATTTCCGTGGGGCCCGGTAAGCGAGCCGTCCCCGTCGCGACTCACGACGCGGTAAGCCGTCGGCAATGACGAACGCCCAGGCTGTCGACGAGGCCGAACTCTGTGCGAGGTCAGGTGATGATGGTTCCGGTATCACGTAAACCAGTTACCCATGCGACACAATGCGGGGCAGTCCTGCTGGCGGTGCTGCTCTCCGTCGTACTTGTCGGCGCGTGCGGTTCCAGGACGACCGGCGGCGGGAGCGCGGCGCCAGCCGCCGCCGCGTCCGAGCCGGCAGGCGCCGAAACCCCCTACGAAGGCGCCTGTCCGAGCGGTGAGAACAGCAGGCCGCTGGCCAAGACCCGTTTCGCGCTGCACGCCGGTCTGGGGCTGGGCGCCTTCCACCGGTACATCTACAAGCCGGCACGGGAGGGGAAGTTCAGAGCGAACGCGGACAACCGGGGACGCACGCTCGCCAAGGCCGCGGTGGCCGGTCTGTTCACCGCCCACGAGCTCAAGGTCGCCAAGGGGTTCGCGGTGGCCAATCCGACGCTGTGCAACGCCATACAGTCAATCACCAACAATTTCACGGGTCTCGTCGACAAGCTCAAGAACGGCAGCGCGACCGAGGCTGACGTCGACGCCAGCCAGAGCTCCTTCGACGCGCTCCGACAGCAGGCCACCCAGGATGGTTTCGGCTTCAACGAGAAGAACGTCACCGTCCCCGGAGCCGACTGACGACCCCCCCCGGGGCGCGTGACCCGCATACGCGTGCGCCCCGAATCCGGTCGAACAGGCCGGTTGGCGCGCGGCTGTCCACATCGCGAGCCAACCGGCCGTTCCCGCGTGAAGCCCTGGCAGGACCGGCGCGCCGGTATGCCGGTATGCCGCCGCGGTCATGCCTTCCCGCCGGCGACGATCGCGGCGAGGGCGGTGGCGAGCTGTGTCTCCACGGCGGCCCTGTCGACGCCGAGCCCGGACAGCACACCGTCGCCGTCCTCCCGCTCCAGCAGGGCGAGCAGGATGTGCTCGGTGCCGACGTAGTTGTGACCCAGCCGCAGCGCCTCGCGGAAGGTCAGTTCCAGCGCCTTCTTCGCCGCCGTGTCGAACGGGACGAGAGCGGGCGCCGCGCCGCCGGGCGGGGCCGGCAACGCCGCGGCCGCCGCCGCGCGGACGGCTTCCGCCCCCGCTCCCAGGACCTGCAGGATGGTGACGGCCAGGGCCTGCGGGTCGACGAGCAGCCCCAGGATCAGGTGCTCGGGCCGGATCTCGTGGTGGCCGGACCGTTGGGCCTCGTTCTGCGCCGCCATCACGACGTTGCGCGCCCTCGGGGTGAACCTCCCGAAGCCCTGGCTGGGGTCGAGGTCGGCCGCCTCGTCCGACTTCTTCGCGGAGCGCTTCTGCGCGGCCTGCTTCGACACGCCCATGCTCCGGCCGATCTCCGTCCAGGACGCGCCCGAGCGCCGGGCCTGGTCGACGAAGTGGCCGATCAGGTGGTCGGCGAGCTCACCGAGGCGGTCGGCGGCGACGACCGCACTGGAGAGCTGTTCGAGAACGTCCGGATGCACCTTCTTGATTGCCTGGATCAGGTCGTCGAGCCTGATCGGGACACTGGGAGTCACCGGATTCGCCATGCGTCAACCATAGATTGACGCACAAGAGGCGTCAACCAAAAATTGACAATCCGAACTTCGGGATCAGTCGCGCCACGAGTCGACGCCCCCGCAGCGGAAGCGGTCCCCAGACGGCCGCGGCGTCGGACACGAACCTGTCGTCAACGCCCGCGCGAGCGCCCCAGCGGTGGAAGACCTCCCGCAGCGCCTCGCCGCTGCCCCGCGACACCAGCATGATCACAGCGATGCGTCGACCGCTACGGGTGATCACGATCGCCTCACCATGCTCAGCGTCACTGAGAAGCGCGCTGAAGTTCCAGGACGCCTCGGAAGCCGTCATCACCCACATGAGATTCATAGCGGCTGATTCAGACCGCCGGCGCCCCGTGATGATCTTCCTGGTACGCGAGCCGGACGGCCGGGAACGACCCGCGTGACGCGGCGGCGCCCGTCGGCCGTCGCGCCACGAGCGGAGAAGCGGCCGACTGTGCCGGCATGCCGTTTCGACCTGAAACGGGACGTTGAAAGATCTTGAAGATGGGCAGGGGGTCGTCGATGATACGGCGGGCGGTGGGTGGAGCTGGGGGACGAGGCGATGGCACGGATCGGGTTCGCGGCCGACAGCGAGAACGAGTGCGTCCACGCAGTGCGCGAGTTCATCCGTACCGAACATGAGCTGGTGTTCCCGAGCGAGTCCACGGTGTGGACCGACATGTCACGTACCGTTGCCGAGTCGGTCGTCGCCGGCGAGATCGACTACGGGGTGCTGATGTGCTGGACGGGCACCGGCACCGCGATAGCGGCCAACAAGGTACGTGGTGTGCGGGCGGCCACGGCCGCCGACGCGTGGACGGCCCGCGGCGCGCGGCTGTGGAACGACGCCAACGTCCTGGCCCTGAGTCTCAAACGCCTGGCCCCCGACGTCGCCGTCGAATGTGTACGCGCCTTCCTGGAGCAGACCGAGCCCGACCCCGAGGAACTACCCGTGATCCAGGGCCTGCGCGACATCGACGGCTGACCGCGCCCCGGTAGCGCGGGGCCTACCGGCCGGGAAGTTTCGCCGACGGCGGGTCCCATCTGCCGCTGTTCGCCATCGGATGGACATTCGGGCAGACGGCACCGGGTCGCCGGTCGCCGGCCGCCGGTGCTGATCTCGGCGGGGCTGCTGATCTCGGCGGCGGGCTTCGGCTGGCAGGCCGCGCTGCGGACGGACACGCTCGTGGCGCTGGGCGTGATCGGCCCGGGTGTGCTGGTCTTCCTCGGTATCGGTGTCGCGCTGACCCCGGTCGCCGTGACGGCCATGGCAGGCGTGCGGCCGCAGGACGCGGGTGTCGCCTCCGGTCTGGCCAACGCGGCCCGGCAGGTGGGCGGTTCGTTCGGCCTGGTGGTGCTGACCTCGCTGGCCGCCGCGCACACCAGCTCCCGTCCCGACGGCTCCGGGCCGCATCCGAGTGGCGCGGCCCTCACCTCCGGCTATGACCTGGCCTTCATCACCTCCGCGGCGATCCTGGTGGGCTGCGTACTGATCACACTGCTGTTGCCCTGGCCGCCGAGGCCGAAGCCGAAGCCGGCGGCGGTGCCGGAGGGCTGACCGACCGACGGCTGGCAGCCGCCCGGCGGCCGTCGACGGGCAGCGCGATCCGAAGGAGCCACCGCCGTGAGCCAGTTGACGATCACCGACCGGCAGCGGGCCGCCCTGCGTGAGCTGGCCGTCTTCCCGCTGCTGGCGGGGATCCACGGCCGCCGCTCCCGACGCTTCCCGGTGGGCGGGGAGATCCCGGCCGGTCCGCTGGCGTTCCGCAGCGGCAGGCCCGCGCAGTGGGTCCTGCCCAACCCCACCGGCCTGCCCGGCGTCTTCGAGACGCTGTCGCGTCCCCTGTCCACCCACGCCCACCACCAGAACACCTGGCACTGACCAGAGCCCGCGATCCGCTCTGGCGAGAGCATCCCAGAGGATGACGTCGATGTTGCCCGTGAGGGTGTCGTCCTTGATGATGCGGGACAAGCCGGGCCCTGCCCCACCTCGGACCTGTGCCGGCCGGGCTGGGAAACCTCGCGATCACGGACGGTGCGCGAGCGGCGGGTGGGCCGCCCCACCCAGAGATTCCCTGTGTACACAATTCTGGGTACGCTTTTGGTGTGGACGACAGCCAGAACGAGCTGAGCGCGAGGGATGCCCGTGCCCACTTCGCAGAGGTCATCACCCGCGCCCAGGGCGGAACGCCCACCATCATCACGCGCAACGGCCAGGCCGTGGCCGCGGTCGTCCCCATCGAGGACTTCAACGCCCTTGAAGACGCCATCGACCGGTATTTCGCCCGGGAGGCCGACCGCGACCTGGCGGAGAACCCCGACGCCCCCACCTACAGCATGGCCGAGGCCATCGCCGCGATATTCGAGGACGAGCCCGACCATGGCGTCGCGTGAAGTACGCGTTCCGATGGCGCGAACGGGCGGTCAGGCAGCTACGGGCCATCCCACAACCAGCCGCGCTGACAATCCTGCGGGCCCTCACCTCGCTCGGGGACGATCCGCGCCACCCGGACACACATGTGAAGAAGCTCGCCGGATACGAAGACCGCTATCGGCTGCGGGTCGGCGACTACCGGATCATCTACGACGTCCTGGACGGACAGCTCATCATCCTGGTCGTAGGAGTGGGCCACCGCCGGGAGATCTACCGGATGACGTGACGGACGGCCGACGACTGTGGATGCCCAGCCATCTGTCCCACCGCTGCGGGCTGTGTCATCCGTTCCGGGTCTGAGCGAAGCGGACCGCCTTCTGGATCGGCCCGAGAACGACGATGAGATCGTCGGCTTTGACGACCGTGTCGGGATGGGCGTAGTCGAAGTCCGCGCCGACGTGTTTTATACAGACGACCGTGACGCCGTGACGGCTACGGATCCCGGTCTGGCCGAGTGGCTTTCCCACGATGTCGGCCGGCGGACGGGTCTCGACGAGCGCGTAGTTGTCAGACAGTTCGACGTAGTCGACCATCCGCCCGGTGACCATATGGGCGACCCGCTCGCCCATGTCGTGTTCCGGGTAGACGACGCGGTGGGCACCGACCCGGTCGAGGATCCGGCCGTGCGCCCGGCTGACAGCCTTCGCCCAGATCTGGGCGATGCCGAAATCCACGAGCAACGAGGTGGTGAGGATGCTCGCCTCGACGTCGGTGCCGATCGCGACAACAGCCCGGTTGAAGTCGCCCGCACCGATCTGGCGCAGCGCCTCCTCACTGGTGGTGTCGGCCTCGACCACGTGGGTGAGCTGCGAGCTCATCTCCTGAACGGTCTTCCGGTCGGTGTCGACACCGAGGACCTGGTGGCCCAACCCGACAAGCGTGCCAGCGAGTGCGCTGCCGAACCGGCCGAGCCCGATGACAAGGACGGCGTCCGGCTGAAACCTAGCCAACGATGGGTCGCTCCTCTGGTAAGCGGTAGAACCGGACCTGCTGGCGCAGCGCCAGCGCCGAGGCCGCGGTGACCGGCCCGATCCGGCCGATGAACATCAACACAATCAGCGCGGCCTGAGCCGGGCCGGGCAGCTCAGCGGTGATCCCGGTGGACAGGCCGACCGTGCCGAACGCGGACACCGCCTCGAACAGCACCCGGTCGAGGGCGATGCCACTGGTCGCGAGCAGCAGCAGGGTGCCAAGGAAGGAGACTCCGACGCCGAGCAGGGCCACCGCCAGCGCCTGGCGCTGCGCGGCCGGCGCCACCCGCCGCCCGGCAACGTCCACGTCGTTCGCGCCACGGGCCTCCGCGATAATCATGAAACCGAGGATCGCGAACGTGGTCACCTTGATGCCTCCGCCGGTGCCCGCCGACCCGGTGCCGATGAACATCAGAGCATCGGTCACCAGCCACGTCGTCTCGTTCATCGCCCCGAAGTCGAGCGTGTTGAACCCGGCCGTACGCGGGGTCATACCCTGGAAGAGACCGGCCAGGGCTTTCTGCGGTACCGCCAGCGGCCCGAGTGTCGCCGGGTTCGTCCACTCGAGCACCAGCTGGGCGCCCACGCCGATGGCAGCCAGCACCGCGGTCACCCAAAGGGTGATTTTCGAGTGCAGGGAGAGCCGTCGTGGTCGCCGCCAGGTGCGGCGCAGCTCGAACAGGACCGGGAAACCAAGACCGCCCAGCACAAACGCCACCAGCACAACCAGGCTGATCACAGGGTCTGTGACGAATGATGTCAGGTTGTTCGGAAACAGCGCGAACCCGGCGTTGTTGAACGCCGATACCGCATGGAAAATCCCCTGCCAGGCCGCCGAATGTAACGCGGTATCATACGCCGTCCAGAACCGGAGGGTGAGCACGACCGCGACCCCGGCCTCCACGATCACGCTGAGCACGACGACGCCGACCACGACCCGGCGCACGGACCCCAGACCCAGCGTCTTGGTCTCGCTGGCGGCCAGGAGCCTGCCGCGCAGACCGAGCCGGCGGCTCACGAGCAACGCGAGCAGGGACGCCGCAGTCATGATCCCAAAGCCGCCAACCTGGACCAACAGCACGATCATGGTCTGGCCGAACGGGGTCCAGTAACTGGAGGTGTCGACTACGACATGGCCAGTCAGACAAACCGCCGACGTCGCGGTGAACAGGGCCACGAGCGGAGGCGCGCCGCCATGCCCCGCGCGGGCGTAGGGGACCATCAGCGCGAGCGTCCCGACCACGATCGCCGCGGCGAAGGCGGCCACCACGTAGAGCGCGGGGCCACGTCTGCCCCCATCCGACCGCGTCATCCGGCGACCGCGCCCTCTGTCATCGGGCTCCGACGCATCCCACGCCAGCCGACCCTAGCCGAGAATCCGGACGGCGGACCCAAACAGACCTCAACTGCCCCATGTCAAGACCCAGTTCACCGCCCCGCGGCGAACTGGTGGTGAGCGTGGGTGGGCCGGTAGGCGCCGGGAACGAACAGGTAGCTGTTCACGGCATCGGCCAACTCCTGCCGGGACACATGTCGTCCAGAGCCCGATGGCGATCGAAACCAGAGACGGGCGCTACGTAACCGGGTGTTCGGCTGCCGGATATCCGGAACACATCCGCAGCCACCTCTCCTCGCGTAGGCGGCTGGGCGGCATGCGGTATGTCTTCTGGTACCAACCGTGTACCAGCATCATGGCTGTGAACCTTCGCCTTCGTCCCGAGGTCGAGGCCGAGGAGGTCGAGGAGGTCGAGGCCGCGCTATGCGCCGAGGCGGACCGGTCCGGCCGTTCGCAGCAGGCAATCCTTCGCGAAGCTGTCGACCGGCACCTCAGGACGCTCGCCGCTGGCGGACCGACCTCGCCCGACACCCGGGAGCCGCTGCTCACCGCGGGGATCGTTCTCCCACCACGCACGCCGTATCGTCACGTCACACCCACGCTCACCCTGCCCGACGGTACGACCAGCCTCGACCTGCTCGACCGCGCCGACCGACTGTAGAAGCGTGCGTATCTACCTAGACAGCAGCGCGATCCTCAAACGGCTGGTTGCCGAGACGGACTCGCTGGCCCTGGTCGCGGCGGTCGACAAACATCACGAGGACGGCGATCTGCTGGTGTCGTCATCGCTGGCGTGGATCGAGGTGACCCATGCGCTACGTGCCCGGTTCGGCACTGACTCGGCGTCCGCGACCGTCCACGCGGACGCCGCCCTGTCCGGAGTAGCCGAGCATCCGCTGTCACCCGAGGTGGTGAGCCTGGCGCGACGGATCGGGCCAGCGGTACTCCGGTCACTGGACGCCATCCATCTGACCTCGGCGCTCCTCCTGGACGCCGACCAGATGCTGACCTACGACGACCGGCTCGCGATGGCCTGCGCCCAGTCCGGCCTCGTCTTCACCGCCCCGGGCCACTAGTAAACTGTCGCTGCTTAGTTCTGGTGTGTCTTGTGTCTGGGTGAGAGGGTTGGGTCTGGCAGGTCTCCCCGTCCCTCTGCCGGTCAGGACTGTGTCGTGGGTTCGCAGAAGAAGTGGCCGGGCACCTTGACCGAGGCTG
>NZ_CAAAFS010000152.1:0-7341 GCF_900634755.1 Protofrankia symbiont of Coriaria myrtifolia | reverse complement strand
TCTACTAGCCTGACCAAAGTCATCGAGCCCACAAGGTCGGTGTGGCCGGTCAGCGGCTGGCTGAGAGAGTGGGCACGCAAGCTGGCGCCTGCCTCTAGAGGACAACGACGGGACCCCCATCCCTCAAGATCAATAAATCTCACCGGAGCCAGGGTGGCTCAGGGTGCGGACGGCAGGATGCGGGCGCGTACCTCGCCGAGGCCGATGACGGTTGCGTCCGGGCCGGGGGCGGTGCCGGTGATGACGACCTCGTCGCCGTCCTCGAGGAAGTCCCGTGTCGAGCCGTCGGGGAGGGTCAGGGGCTGTGTCCCGTTCCAGGTGAGCTCGATGAGCGATCCGCACTGCGCGCGGGTGGGCCCGCTGACCGTGCCGGAGGCCAGCAGGTCCCCGGTGCGCAGCGACGCGCCGTTGACGGTCAGGTGGGCGAGCTGCTGGGCCACCGTCCAGTACATGCCGGCGAACGGCGGCCGGGAGAGCAGGTGCCTGTTGAGGGAGATCTCAAGCTCGATGTCGAAGCCCCCCGGCGGCGCGCCGGTGTCGTCGAGGTAGGGCAGTGGACGCGGGTCGCGCGGCGGGGCCGGCACCCGGGCGTGCCGCAGCGCGTCGAGCGGCACGATCCACGCGGAGACGGAGGTGGCGAACGACTTGCCGAGGAATGGGCCGAGCGGAACGTACTCCCAGGCCTGGATGTCGCGGGCGGACCAGTCGTTGACCAGGCAGACGCCGAAGACGTGCCGCTCCGTCTCGGCCAGCGGGACGGGGCGCCCAGGCCGCGAGGGGGTGCCGACGACGAAGCCGACCTCGGCCTCGATGTCCAGCCGCGCCGTCGGCGCGAACGTGATCTCGCTGCCCGGGGCGCGCAGCTGCCCGCGCGGGCGCACGACCGGTGTCCCGGAGACGACCATGGTGCCGGATCGGCCGTGGTAGCCGATCGGCAGATGCTTCCAGTTGGGGGTGAGGGGGTCGCCGTCCGGGCGCAGGATGCGGCCCAGGTTGGTGGCGTGGTGTTCGCTGGCGTAGAAATCCACGTAGTCGGCGACCGTGAACGGCAGGCGCGGCGTCGCCGTGGCGGCCGGTACCAGCAGCGGCTCGACGGCGCGCCGGTACCGTTCGTCGGCGAGCCAGCGCATCACCCGGGAGCGGACCTGTGACCACACCGTGGGGCCGGCGGCCAGCAGCCGGTCGAGGCTGCCCGCGGTGAACAGCCCGGCATGCTCCGGCAGGAGCGCGCCGGCGGCCGCGGTCAGATCCAGGATGTGCTCGCCGATCGCGACGCCGACGCGCGCGCCCGGCGCGTCCGGCGTGGTGAAGCTCCCGTAGGGCAGCGTGCGTATCCCGAAGGGATGGTCGTGCTCCACCTCGACCCAGGACGCGCGGGACGCGGCGGCGTCGAGCGGCCCGGCCGGCGGCCGGGTGTCCGGCGTCATCGGCTGTCCGGCGTCAATGGGTGCTCGGTGTTATTGGGTGCTCGGCGTCGTCGGCTGTCCCCGTCCGCCCAGGTCCAGGCGTAGCGGCCGTCGTCGCAGGCGAGGGCACCCTCACCGAGCTCGAGCGGACGGAAGGTGTCGGCCATGACCGCGAGCTCGTCGACGGACTCCACCCCGAGTGAACGCTCCACCGCGCCCGGCTGCGGGCCGTGCGTGTGCCCGCCCGGATGCAGGCTGACCGAGCCCGGCCCGATGCCGGAGCCCCCGCGCGCCGCGTAGTCCCCACCGCAGTAGAACATCACCTCGTCGGAGTCGACGTTGGAATGGTAGTAGGGCACCGGCACGGCCAGCGGGTGGTAGTCGACCTTGCGGGGGACGAAGTTGCAGATCACGACGTTGCGGCCGGCGAAGACCTGGTGGACGGGCGGCGGCTGGTGTACCCGTCCGGTGACCGGCTCGAAGTCGGCGATGTTGAACGTGTAGGGGTACAGGCAGCCGTCCCAGCCCACCACGTCGAACGGATGGCTGAGGCAGCGGTAGCGGGTCCCGGCGACACCGCCGTTGGCACCGCGTGAGTGGTGGTGCCTGACGAGCACCTCCACGTCGGTTCCGGTTACCAGCAGCGGCCCGGCGGGCGGGCGCAGGTCCCGCTCGCAGTACGGTGCGTGCTCCAGGAACTGCCCGTGCCGGGACAG
The DNA here is from genome assembly GCF_900634755.1 of Protofrankia symbiont of Coriaria myrtifolia. Lineage (NCBI taxonomy): Bacteria > Bacillati > Actinomycetota > Actinomycetes > Frankiales > Frankiaceae > Protofrankia > Protofrankia symbiont of Coriaria myrtifolia. The sequence goes on along the minus strand of NZ_CAAAFS010000152.1, from coordinate 5,219 downwards.
ATAGCGCGGCGGCGGGGCGAGGTGGGAGTTCGCCTCGATGACGTACACGCGCAGCGGCGCGGCCGGGTCCGGGATCCAGCGGTGGGTGACACCCCGGGGTATGATCACGTAGTCGCCCTGGCGGGCGTCGAGCGTGCCGAAGACCGTCTCCACGGTTGCCGCGCCGGCTTCGACGTACCCGCACTCGTCGCCGGTGGTGTTGCGGTACAGCGGGCTGGCCGCGCCCGCGACGACATAGCAGATGCGCACGTCGGCGTTGCCGAGGATCAGCCGCCGTCCCGTGACCACGTCGACGTCCCCGGGCTGTTTTCCGGGCTGTGTCCCGTCGAACAGTGCCGGCAGCCGGAAGTGCCGGGGCAGCAGCGGGATGTTCGGGTGGGTGGTCAGGTCCGCGGGCGTCCAGGGCGCGGCGTCGACGATCGCGGCGGGCACGCCGGTGTGGTAGAGCAGCGCGCTGTCCCCGGCGAAGCCTTCCGCGCCCATCAGCTCCTCGCGGTAGAGACCTCCGTCGGGGCGGCGGTGCTGGGTGTGCCGTTTGGGCGGAACGTCGCCCACCGCCCGGTAGTGGGGCATGGCATGTCCTTCCCGTCCGGCGTCTGCCGGTGTCTTCGGCGTTTTCGGTGCCTCCGGCGTCCCCGCTGTCAGCGGCGTCAGAGGTTGCCGCGTCTGGCCTGCTCACGCTCGATGGCCTCGAACAGCGCCCGGAAGTTTCCGACGCCGAAACCGAGCGCCCCGTGCCGCTCGATGAACTCGAAGAACACCGTCGGCCGGTCGCCGATCGGCCTGGTGAAGATCTGCAGCAGATAGCCGTCCTCGTCGCGGTCGACCAGGATGCCGCGGGTACGCAGCTCCTCGACCGGTACCCGCACCTCGCCGACGCGGGCGCGCAGCCCGGGGTCGCGATAGTAGGCGTCCGGGGTGTCGAGGAACTCCACGCCCCGGGCCCGCAGGACGTCCACGGTGGTGATGATGTCGCTGGTGGCCAGCGCCAGGTGCTGGACGCCGGGACCGTCGTAGAAGTCGAGGTACTCGTCGATCTGGGAGCGCCGGGCGCTGACAGCCGGCTCGTTGAGGGGGAGCTTCACCCGGTGGTTGCCGTTGGTGACCACCTTGCTCATCAGCGCCGAGTACCTGGTGGCGACGTCCCCGCCGACGAACTCCGCCATGGTGGTGAAGCCCATCACCCGGTTGTAGAAGGCGACCCACTCGTCCAGCCGGCCCAGCTCCACGTTGCCCACCACGTGGTCGAGCGCCTGGAACAGCCGGCCGGGCCCGCCTGCCGGCCGCGCCTGGCCGGACGTGTCACCGGTGTCACCGGTGTCGCCGGTACGGCGGGTGTCGCTGGTACGGCTGACGTAGCCGGGCAGATAGGGGCCGGTGTACCGGCTGCGGTCGACGAGGCTGTGCCGGGTCTCGCCGTAGGTGGCGATGGCGGCGACGCGGACGGTGCCGTGCTCGTCGCGCAGGTCGTGGGGCTCCTCGACGACTGTCGCCCCCCGCGCGCGGGCGTGGGCGACGCAGTGGTCGACGTCGGGGACCTCCAGGGCGATGTCGATCACCCCTTCCCCGTGCCGGCGGTGGTGGCGCAGCAGGGGGGACGCCGGGTCGACCCCGCCCTTGAGGACGAACCGGACCGCTCCGGAGCGCAGCACGTACGCCTTGTGGTCACGGTTGCCGGTCTCGGGCCCGCTGTAGGCGAGAAGTTCCATGCCGAACACGGTCTGGTAGAACAGCGCGGCCTGGGTGGCGTTGCCGACCGACCACACGACAGCGTCCCAGCCCGAGACTGGGAAGGGGTCGGCGGCCGTGTCGTGCTCCACCAGCCCGACGAGGCGGCGCATCTGGTCGAGGTCGGGTTCCGCCGACCGCTGCCAGCTGGTGGAGGTCTCGCTGCCGCTCATGACCGAGCCTCCGTGGAGTCGAGGACGGGGTTCCTGCCGGACAGTAAGCACACCGCACGAACAAATACCTGTGCAACTTCTCTGTTCGGCCAACCGGGACACCCCACAGTGGCTGAGCGAGCCCACGGCGCCGGCACCGGGCGGGGCGGAACGGGCCGCGCCCACCGCGCCGGATGCTTCTCCCCCACCGGACCTCTCGGCATCGGACGGGCGGCCGGCCGCCGGGTGGCCGCGGGACTGTCCGGCGGCGGGCAGCGATGACACGGTCCGCCGCCAGGACGGTGGCGACCCGTTGCCGCGCGGTGGCGGCCCGCTGCCGCTCCACCACCGGTGGTCCCGTCCACGGCGGGACGTGTGGCGCTGCTCCACCACCAGTGGTCCCGGCGTTCCTGGCAATGGTCCCGGCATTTTCCGCGATGGTCCTCAGGTGATGCCGACAACCGGGCGTGGCCTGGCCCGCGGAGGCAGAATTCGTGACGGCCGGTCGTCAGCCACCGTGACAGTGTCCGTTTCGGAGTGGGACAACGCATACCGTCGACGCCGACGGTGACCGTGGTACAGCAAATACCGTTGCCCGGAGTACTGTGGGCCCGGACCGCCATCCGGCCCGGGCCGGTTCCTGTGACATACACGTACTGCGCCGGGAATAGTCCCCGCCCGGCCCGGCGCATGGCCTAACGTGAACGAGACGCGGCTACCATTTCGTTTTCGGGAGTTCGCGTTGCTGCAGGTTCTATCGGATGAATGCGTTGGGAGGTAGGTGTTACCCGTGCAGAACGACAAGAATTCGATAGTCCGGAGGGTCCTCGCCGGCGCGACCGTGGCGCTCGGTGCCGCGGCCTTCATCGGTCTGGGCACCTCTGTCGCAACCGCAAGCAGCGTAGACGCCGGTGCCACCACCGTCGTGGGTGCTGACGCGGGTGTCGGTGTCGGCCCGATCGTCGGCCCGGTTGGCCCCATCGGCCCCGTGGGTCCGGTCGGCCCCGTCGGGCCGGTCGGCCCCGTCGGCCCTGTTGGCCCTGTTGGTGTCGGCCCGATCGTCGGCCCGGTTGGTCCGATCGTCGGTCCGGTCGGCGTCGGCCCGATCGTCGGCCCGATCGTCTGACCAGCACCAGCACCTGACTGGCACCAACACGGTGTGACGGCGCGACTCCGACAGCAACTCGCCGACAACAAGTGGTGAGCGGACGTTGAGCCAGCATCATCGAAATACAGCTCGATCGCACCGGCGGGACCGGCACCGATGACGGATCCCGCCGGTGCGCCTTCTCCCGGGCGCCGCCAGACCCGCCCCGGTTTCGGGCAGCACCCGCGGCCGGGGCGAGCCGGGCAGCCAGCGTCAGAAAAGCTCAGAAAAGGCGGCGCAACAGCTTCTTCTTCCATGCCGTGCGCGGCGGGTAGAGCAGCGGCGGATCAGGCCGGGCCGGTTTCGTGACGACCGCTCGGCGGTGACTGAACGCCTCGAATCCCCACCGGCCGTGGTAGGCACCGATCCCGCTGTCACCGACTCCCCCAAAAGGCAGCTGCGGGACGAGGATGTGCACCGCCAGGTGGTTGACGACGACACCGCCGGAGCTTGTTTCGCGCAGCACCCGCCGCACCACCGTTTTCGAACCGGTGAAAAGATACAGGGCGAGCGGCTTCGGCCGTGCGTTGACAAAAGCGATCGCCTCGTCGAGGGAGCCGACCGTCAGAACGGGCAGAATCGGCCCGAATATCTCCTGGGTCATCAGCTCCGAGGCCGGGTCCGGATCGAGCACGACCGTCGCCTCGACGGTGATCGTGCCGGGATCGCCGCCGCCGCCGACCACGACCTGCCCGCGGTGCCCGTCGAGCACGCGGCGCAGCCGGTCGAACTGCCGTGCGTTCACGATCCGCTGCACGGACTCGTCCCGTTCGAACCGTTCCAGCGTGGCCCGGACCCTGGCAACGAACTCGTCCCGGACCGAGCTGTCGACGAGAACGTAGTCGGGGGCGATACAGGTCTGGCCGGCGTTCAGCAGCTTCACCGAGACGATCCGCTGGGCGGCGACGTCCAGGTCGGCGTCTGGCATGACGATGACCGGGCTCTTGCCGCCCAGCTCCAGGGTCACCGGGGTGAGGTGCCGCGCCGCGGCCTCCATCACCTGCTTACCGGTCTCTGTTCCGCCGGTGAAGAAGACGTGGTCGAGCCCCTGCGCCACCAGCTGCCGGGTGACGGTGGCATCCCCCTCGCACACGGCGACCGCGTCCGCGTCCAGGTACTCCGGCAGCAGGCGGGCGAGCAGCGCGGAGGTCGCCGGCGCGTGCTCGGACGGCTTGACCACGACGGCGTTGCCCGCGGCGAGCGCCCCGACGAGCGGGGACAGCGTCAGGTAGACCGGGTAGTTCCACGGGCCGACGACAAGCACCACGCCCAGCGGTTCGTACTGGTAGAAACCCCTGTCCGGCAGCATGTTCACCGGCAGCGACGTCCGCCGTGGGCGCACCCATCCCCGCAGGTGCCTGCGGGCGTGGGCGGCTTCGGCGCGGGTGCCGGCGATGTCCCCGAACCAGGCATTGTGGGCGTCACGCCCGAGGTCGGCGCCGAGCGCGGCGACAATGTCGTCCTCCCGCTGGGTGAGCAGGCGTTCGATCGCGCCGAGCTGCCGCAGCCGCCATGCGACATCGCGGGTGCGGCCCGTCGCGAACGTCCGGCGCAGCCGCTCGACCGTCGCGGCGGCATCGGGCCGGGCCTGCGCAACCGGTCCCGACGTGACCACGGCCATGCCCGTCCCCGCCTTTCCTGCCCGGTCGGTCCTCGTCCCCGGTGTCCACTGTCGGTCCCCGTCGGAGACACGCCCCAATGACCAGCGTGCGCCAGATTCCATGTTTCCAGATTCCATGTTTTTGGACGGCTCCGCCGAGGTGGCTCCACCTGAAATCGTAACGGCCGGAAAAGCTTCGCCGGCGGTGCGACGAGCACAAAGTTTAATGATCATGAACGCCTGGAGCGGCCACCGGCGCGAGCTCACGCGGGCCCGCTCCCCCGGCCGTGGCACGAGGCCCCCAAGACAACCGTGCCCAGACGGCATCAACCACACTCAGGTGGCATGGGGCACAACCACGGCCGTTCCACCCCCGCGCATGGTCACGCGGCGCCCGGCAGAACGTCACGCAGGGCCGCGACCGCGATGGCCGCGGCCATCGCGGTGATCCTCGTCCTCACCGTCGCGGGCGCCGTCCTGCTGTGGCCGAACACCACCCCCCGCCACGCCCCGAGCCAGCTGCGCGACCTCACCGGCGGCGCCCCCGACCTCGTCGACGCGACGATCGGACGCGCCGGGCAGGGCCCCTGCC
>NZ_CAAAFS010000151.1:0-27132 GCF_900634755.1 Protofrankia symbiont of Coriaria myrtifolia | reverse complement strand
GCTCGACATCGTCCTGACCGGCCGGCCCGCGCCCGGCAACCAGATCCATCTGGACGTCCCCGTGGATCCGACCCGTCCCGCGTACGAGCCGGGCGACCGGATCCGCCTCGCCCCGACGGTCGACACCAGCGGGCAGCCCACCTACTACATCGTGGACTTCCAGCGCGCGGCGCCGCTGGGCTGGATCGCCGCGCTCACCGCCGTCATGGTCGTGGCCGTCGCCCGCTGGCGTGGGCTCGCCGCGCTCGCCGGCCTCGTCCTGACCTATCTCGTGATCGTCAGGTTCACGCTGCCGTCTCTGCTCGACGGGCACTCCCCCGTCGCGGTGGCGCTGACCACCGGCGCGGCGCTGATGGTCGGCCTGCTCTATCTCGCCCACGGTGTCTCCGCCCGCACCACGGTCGCGCTGCTGGGCACCCTCGCCAGCCTCGCTCTGACCGCCGCGCTCGGTGCCGCGGCCATCGACCTCGCCCACATCACCGGCCTCGGCTCCGACGAGGACGTCACCCTCAAGGCCTTCGCCGGCGAGCTCAGCCTGCCCGGTCTCGTGCTCGCCAGCGTCATCATCGGCTCGCTCGGACTGATCAACGACATGACCGTCACCCAGGCCGCGGCCGTCTGGGAGGTCTCCGACGCCGCCCCCGACACCCCGGTGCGCCGCCTCTACCGGACCGGGATGCGGGTCGGACGTGACCACATCGCCTCCAGCGTCTACACCCTCGCCCTCGCCTACGCCGGTGCCGCCCTGCCCACCCTGCTCCTGTTCACCCTCGCCGACCGCGCCAGCGCGGACGTCGCCACCTCCGAACTCGTCGCCACCGAGATCGTCCGTACCGCTGCCGGCACCGTCGGCCTCGTCGCCTCCGTGCCCTTCACCACCGCCATCGCCGCCCTCGTCGTCTCCCGCCGCCGGCCGGCGGACGCGGGCACGGACGCGGCCTCACCCGACACGGATGGTGCCGCCGTCACCGGTCGCGCCCGACATCCCGGCTCCGGCTCAGCCGCGTCATCCCCGTCTGACGCGGATGGCGCTGTCGCCGCTGGCCACCCCGCCGACACCCAGCCGTTGACCTATCGCGCGAGCCCTGGCCGTTCGTAGCGGCGAACCGCGCTCCTCCGCTGCGACACCCCCCGCGGCGCCTCGGGGCGTTCCCGGCCGTCGCTCGGCCGCTCGGCGCGCCGCCGGTCAGCCGCCCGCCAGGCCCGCCCGGCACACCACCCTTAACGAAAACGATTACTATTACAGTATGCTGTGCTGATCGTAGCAGTGTCGCCACGACCTCGGAGCCCAGCATGAAGATCGCGTTCGTCGGCAAGGGCGGCAGCGGCAAGACCACGCTGTCCGCGCTGTTCTGCCGGCGCCTGGCCGCCCACGGCCACCCCGTCCTGGCCATCGACGCCGACATCAACCAGCACCTCGGCGCCGCCCTCGGCCTCGACGACGACACCACGCCACCCCCGATGGGCGAACACCTCGATGCGATCAAGGACTATCTGAGGGGAGACAACCCGCGCATCCCGTCCGCGTCGGTGATGGTGAAGACGACCCCGCCCGGCTCCGGATCACGGCTGCTGTCGGTGACCGGCCACAACCCGCTGTGGGCACGCTTCGGTGTCGACGTCGCCGGCGTGCGGCTGCTGGCCACCGGCGCGTTCACCGAGGACGACCTCGGCGTGGCCTGCTTCCACTCCAAGCTCGGATCCGTCGAGCTGCTGCTCAACCATCTGCTCGACACCGCGGGCGAATACGTGGTGGTCGACATGACCGCCGGCGCCGACGCGTTCGCCTCCGGCCTGTTCACCCGTTTCGACCACACCTTCCTGGTGTGCGAGCCCACCCGAAAGGCAGTCGCGGTGCACCGGCAGTACCGCCGATACGCCGCCGACTTCGACGTCACCCTCTCCGTGATCGGGAACAAGGTCACAGACGACGAGGACGTCGCCTTCCTGCGCCGGGAGGTCGGTGACGACCTGCTGGTCTGTCTCACCCAGTCGACTCCGGTGCGCGCGATGGAACAGGGCCGGCCGTTCGGCATCGGCGACCTGGAGCCGGCGAACCTGGCAGCGCTGGACAAGATCCGGCGCGGCGTCGACAGCACCGTCCGGGACTGGGACCGCTTCGTCGCCCAGATGCACGACATCCACCTGCGCAACGCCGTGGCCTGGGCCAACGACGCGACCGGCGTGGACCTGGCCGACCAGATCGACCCCGGCTTCCGGCCCATCCCCGGGCTGGTACCAGCGGCCCGCACCGCGCCCGACCGCGGCACGCCCAGCCGCAGCGTGCCCAGCCGCCCGGCATCCGGCCACACCGCCGGCCGGATCGCCTGACCGGGTCGTTTCGGCGGGCCGGCGAGGACGAACATGAGTGACACCGCGGACGTGATCAGTCGTATTCAGCGGATCCAGGATCTCCTCAACGACCCGCCGAACCGGGAGGTCGTCCTTGACGGGCTGTCCGCGGCCACCGGGCGGATCGCGTTACCCCGAGCGCGGCCGGACATCCCGGTCGGCCTCGGCCAGGTCCTTGCGGCCCGCAGGTCCCATTATCGATTTCATGCCGACCCGCCCGACGCGCGGGAGCTGTCGTCGCTGTTGCGGTGGGCGCTCGGGCCGCAGCGGACGGTCCGGCTGCCCACCGGCGCCGAGCACCGGATGTGGATGGCCCCGTCCGCGGGCGGGCTGCCGTCGCTGGCGGTATACGTGGCGGTCAGACCCGGCGGCGACCTACCCGGCGGGGTGTTCCGCCACGAGGCCGACGACGATCCAGACGTCCAGCATCTGGAGACGCTGTGGTCCGGCGACCCGACGGCGGCGCTGCGCTCGGTGCTGGCCCAGCCCGACTTCGCCGAACGGACGCCGATCACTCTCCTTCTGGTCGCCCGGCTGGACATCACGCTCGTGAAATACCCGATCCGCCACTACCGGACGCTGCACGTCGACTCGGGCATCGCCGTCCAGAACCTCTACCTGGTCGCGACCGCCCTCGACCTGGCCGGCTGCGCGGTAACAGGCTTCGACGACCACCTGACCACACAACTGCTACGCCTACCCGACACGATGTTCCCCACAGCCCTGTTCCCCCTCGGCCGGCGGCCGGCATAGCCGGCCGCTATCCCCCACCGGCCGGCGGCCGGCATAGCCGGCGGCTATCCCCCACCGGCTGGCGGCCGGGTCAGAAGAAGCCCTGGTTCGGCGGCGGGGTGCCGTTGAGTACGTAGCGGCCGACCGTGACAGCCTTCAGCGTCTTGGGGTTGTGCGCGGTGATGGAGCGGATGTTGCGCCAGTGCCGGTCCAGCGCGAGGCTGGCGCGCACCATCGACCCGCCGCCGACGTCGAACAGCTCCGAGGCCGCGCGGTTGGCCAGCTCGTCGATGACGACCTTCGCCTTGGCGTTGGCCAGCGCCGCGCGCAGCGACAGCTTGTACTCCTGCTGCGTGCCGTGCGCGGCGTACGCCTGCTCCAGCGCCGCGGCGGCGGCGAGCACCAGCGTCTCGGCGGTGTACGCCTGGCTGGCCAACAGCCCGACGCTGTACTGGAAGATCGGGTCCTCGGCCGGGGCGTCGGCCGGCGCGTGGTAGAAGGTCCGCGGCTTGCCGCGGACGTGGTCGGCGGCGTCGCGCACCACGCGGCGCAGGATGCCGACGATCATCGCGTTGAGCTGGATGTGGAAGTACGTCGCCCGCCACGGCAGGGCATCGGAGTCGGCGTCCCGTCCGCCCTTGCCGAAGTAGTCGCCCGGCTCGATCACCACGTCTTCGAACGTCACGGTGCCACTGCCGGTGAAGCGCTGGCCGAAGCCGTCCCAGTCGTTGTCGCGTCGCACGCCAGGGCGGTCGCCCTCGATGATCACCTGTACCTTGCCCCCGTCGATGTCGGTGACGCCGACGACGATCCGGTCCATGTAGAGGCTGCCGGTGGTGTAGTGCTTGGTGCCGTTGAGCCGCAGCCCGTCCGGCGTGCGGGTGATCGCGGTCTCGTACGGGAAGTCGGTGGCACCGGCCTTCGCGCTCAGCTCGGTGGCGGCCGAGCCGATCAGTTCGCCGGCGGCGACGCGCTCAAGCCACTTGCGCTGCTCGGGGTCGGAGCTGCGCAGCAGGTTCTCCACGACGCCGAAGTGGCTGCGCAGGATGTGTGCCACGTTGGGGTCGGCCGCGGCCAGCTCGATGAACACCTCGTACAGCTCGACCAGCGACGCACCCCCGCCGCCGATCCCGCGCGGCAGCCGCAGCGCGCCGAGACGGGCGCGCCTGATCGCCTCGATCGCCTCGAACGGCGGCTTGCCGCGCTGTTCGCGTTCAATCGCGCCCTCGGCGACGTGTGCGATCAGCTTGGCCAGTTGTGGCGAGCCGAACGTGACGGCACGGGTGTCCTCGGCGGCGTTGGTCATTCCTCCAGCCTGGGACTCCAGTCTCGCCCGATCAACCAGGTTCGGCTAACGGGCCCGGTGCGCCTGCGCTTAACTGTTCGGCCGCCTGTCCGGGGTCGTTCTCGGCGTGGAGCTCGGACCCGTCCCGCCCGGTCGTCACCGGCGCTGAGCCCGGCTGACGCCGCGAACCCGTAGGCCCGCTTAACGGAAGCGGTAGCTGTTTCCCCTTTTTCCGACAGGCAATGCGCGTCAATGCTGGTGATGTGGCCCACCGTACCCTGCACCTGAACGTCAACGGCAACGGGATCGCCAAGCCGCCGAACAGCTGGCGGCCAGGCACGCCGACGCCGTCTTCTGCGCCGAGCACAGTCTGCGGCAGGGCATCGAGTTCGCCCGCAAGGTCAGGACGCGGGCCCGCGAGGTCTACGGCCGCAACCCCGACGAGGTGTTCATCCTCCCCGGGCTCTGGCCGGTGCTGGGCAGCACCGAGGCCGAGGCCCGCGAGCGGCACGACCTGCTCGCGAGCCTCAACACCGACAACGAGGACAACTTCGCCGCGCTGGCCTGGCAGCTCGGCGTCCCGGTCGAGAGCCTGAAGCTGGACAAGGCGCCGCCGTGGGAACTGTTCGACGCCCCAGGCTGGAAGCCGAGCAGTTACGGTTTCGCCCGCTCCGTGCTGGCGACGGCACGCAACGAAAACCTCACCGTACGCGATCTTCTTGACCAGACGATCGCCGGCGGCGGGCACCGCATGGTGGTCGGGACGCCGGAGCAGGTGGCCGACGAAATCGAGGCGTTCTTCACACACGGTGCCGCGGACGGGTTCAACCTGAATCACGACTTCTACCCCGATGGCCTGGATCTCATCGTCGACCACCTCGTGCCGGAGTTGCAGCGGCGTGGGCTGTTCCGCCGCGAGTACGAGGCGACCACGCTGCGCGGCCACCTCGGCCTGCCGATCCCGGACCGGGCCGCGGTCGGCGTATGACCACCACTGTCGTCGTCGGCAACCCGAGGCCGGCTAATGCGGCAGGGGGAAATCTCGGCGGGGTTTGCCCACCGTCGCGAGCTGGTCGGGCAGGCGGGTGCCGCCGCGGAACGGGAGGCCGACCGAGGAGTTCGAGTACAGGCCCGGCGCCAGCGTGTGGACGACGCGCATGCCGGTCGGGCGGACGTCGTCGGTGGTGACGTCGACCGACACCACCGGATGGCCGGCCCGCGCCAGCGCCGTCGCGAGCGGGGCGGGATCGGTCGTAGCGGCGAAGGGGGCGTCGGCGTCGAGGGCCTCCCAGGTGACCGTCCCGGTGACGGCGTCGGCGAGTTCGGCCGCCAGGCGGTCGCGCATCCGCGGGTCGAGGAAGAGCTGGAGGTGGGTGCAGTATTCGACGATATCGGCGAGGTCGTCCCGGCAGTCGTCGAGGTAGCGCCGGTCGGCCCGCCAGCGCTTGAGCGGGCTGTCCGGGCGGTTGGCGGCACGCATGTACGGGCCGTCCGGGTCGTCGAGGTCGCCGACGAACATCTGTAGCTGGAAGGCCTCGGCCAGCGCCTTGCGCATCGCCGGCTCCGCGGTGGCCCGGCAGGCCGCGCCCATGCTGAGGTAGCCGCTGGCCTCGTCGAACACCAGCGCGCCGATCACGACCATTCCGAACTCGTTCGGGAACTCCAGGAAACGGGTCGTCAGGCTCCCCCGCGCCCCGGTTCCCAGCTTCGCCAGCCAGGGTGGGGGGATCACCTCCCGCAGCGGCCGGCGGCCATGCCAGGCCATGGTCACCGCGTCGCGTTCGAGCATCTGGCACAGCGCCGACCACTGGGCGCCGGCCTCGCCGACACCGGCGGCCAGCCCGGAGCTGAGAACCGGATTGAGAAACGGCACGCCGCGGGCGGGCGCCTGATGCGCGTACGACACCCAGACGAGGTTCGCCGGCACCCAGACGGCGGCCCCGTCCGGCAGCCGGGCGCCGAGCGCCCATTCCAGCTTGTGGTTCTCGCTGAACTCGACGAACGGGAAACGCGGCGAACGGTATTGTTCAGGGGCGAACAGCACGACCGAACGCGGGTCGAGAACCTGGTGGCCGGACGCGGTGAGCTCGGCGAAGGTGGCCCGGTGCAGCCCGGCCGGCACCAGGTTGCCGCAGTAGCGCTCGACGGCCTCCCCGACGGCCGGCCCGATCGCGGCGGCCTCGTCCAGCAGGGCGTATCCGGCCCCGGCGAAGTCGCTGGCCCAGGGGGAGAACCTCGTGGTGTCGGAAAGCACCGCGGTGACCATGAAGAATTCCGCTGGCAGGGCGGGCGCGACGGTATTCTTTTCGAGTCGGCGAATGATGCCCGTACGTGGGTCGAGAATCGTGGAGATGTCCATCTGCCCGCCCTACACGTGGGGAATCGGATACGGGTAAACTGTTTCCTCGGTCAGTTGCTCGCTGACCCAGCCCAGTTCGGTGGGCACGGTGTAGAGCCGGCTGCCACCGAGATACGGGAAGGCCGCCGGCGGATTGCAGTACAGCCCCGGCACGACCACGCGTACCACCGTCAGGCCGGCGGCGCAGACGTCGGAGGTGGTCACGTCCACCGAGACGGCCCGCAGGTTCCGCTCGGCCAGGATGTCCAGGTAGTGCTGGCGGGCCCGGGCCTCCTCGACGGCGGGTATGTCGGTGAGCCGGACGGGTCGGGCCTGCTCCCTCAGCCGGTCGAGCGGTTTGCCCTGCATACGCGGGTCCAGGTAGAGCTGCGCCACGGCGGGCAGGTCGATGAGGTCGTGGAAGTCCGGCCGGAAGTCCTCGGCGTAACGCCGATCGGCACGGTAGGGCCGGTAGGCGTGCGCGGGTATTTCGCCACGGGCGATGGCCCGCCAGTGCGCACTGTCGGGATCGGCCAGTTCGGCGGTCAGTTCCAGCATCGCGAAGGCTTCGACGAGTGCCTTCTTCGCAGCCTCCCACGGGCTGGCCCGGCAGGCCGTACCATAGGAGACGAGGCCCTCCCCCGGGTCGGTGAGGAACGCGGCGAGAACCGGGACGTCGAACTGCCCCGGTATACGGAACAGACGAATGACGTATTCGTTTTCACGCCGGTTGCCACGCCCATTTTTATGAACATTTTCATGAAGATCTTCATAAACACTGGCATGCTTGTCACCGTGTCCGCCGCCGACCTCCGGACAAAATGGGATGTTGTACTGTGCCAGCAGGTCGGCGGCGTCGGCGACGGTGTGCGGGCTCGTCCCGCTGGCCCACCAGATCGTGTTCGCGTCGCGTTCGAAGAGCTCTTCCAGGGCAAACCGCTCGGCGTGTTCGCGGTTCTCCCCGGTGGCTATTCCCGCGTACAGCATCGCGTGGGTGACGGGCTCCCCCGCGTGCCCGCCGCGGAAGTAGTTCAGGTAGGCCATCGACGCGGGCACGAGCACCGGCCGCCCGGTGTGCAGGTCGCGGCCGGGCACCCAGGCCACCGGCAGGTCGCGGGTGAAACGCTGGAAGGGGAAGCCACGGGCTTCGTACTGACGGTCGGAGTAGAGCGCGAAGGATGCCGGGTCCAGCGCGTCGCGTCCCGCCGCGGCCAGGGCGGCGTAGCTGGCGATCTCCAGTTTCTCGGGCACCGCGTTGCCGCAGTAGCGTTCGACGACCTCGCCGACGGCGGCTCGGCGCGCCCGGTCGTGATCTCCCAGGGAGGCGCCGAAACCGTACCGTTCGCCCGTCCAGGCGGCGAACGCCCGGCTGTCGCCGGCCCGCGCGCTCCACCCGACCCAGGAACTCGGCATCCGGGCGCTCGGTTCGTACGGAACGACCTGCGTGATGACGCCGAGCCGGGCGTCGACCAACCGGCGCTCGGCCGGCGATACACCCGTGAGAATCTCCGTGAGAGTCATTGCCGCTCCATCACCGGTAGGTCGACGAAACAGCCGTGGGCCGGCCCGCTGCGCACCGTCTGGGTGGCTGTTCTGGTGACGCTCGAGGTGTACCGATCGGAACCGGTGTTGAGGTTTCGTGCCAGCCGCGGGAAGTCGCTGCCGGTGATGTGCAGCTCGAGTCGGCTGCCGGGCCGCAGCACCAGGGCGGTGGCGCCGAGGACGACGTCGAGGGTGCGCACACCGCGCTCGGCTACGGCGGAACCGGAGGTGATCTCAAAGGCCCGGCCGTCGTCGAAACGCTGCACCAGGCGGACGATCCAGTCGGCGCTCGGCGCGGTGGTGCCCACGGCCAGCCGAACCGTGGGCGACCCGGCGACGGCGAGAGGATTCGTCAACGGGAGACCTCGAAAGGTCACGCTGTCGCGGCGGACGTCGAGGGAGCCCCGGTCGTGATGAACCGGGAGGCTGGGAAAGAGGCTGGGAAAAGGGTCAAGCGGGTCGTAGGTGAAACGATGCTCGGCGGCCCGCTCCGGAAGCGATGATGACAGCGCGCCGTCCGCGGTGGCGTGCAGCCGCAGCACACCGGTCGACGCCGGCCAGTGATCCAGCCACCGGCCGTCCTCCATCAGGAAGATCTTCGTGATCGACGCGTCCTCGCCGGCCAGCACCCGCGAAATCCAGTCGACCTGAAGGGCGCCCAACGGTAGCTGGGACTCGCGGCCGTGGTCGCGGCCACCGGCGGAGTGGGAGTGCGGGGTGGACAGCTCGTGTTGCCACGGCCCGACCACCAGGCCACGTGCCGGCCGCGGGTCGTGGCCGCTGCCGGCAACCGTCCACTGGTGGAGGGTCTGCGGCAGGAACAGGTCGTACCATCCGCCGATGTGCAGGGACGGTAACGCGCAGGCGGCGAGCTCCTGATCGTCCAGCGCTTCCGCGTGGGCCGGTGTTTGCCCGCGGCCGGGGCCGTCGGGGTCGATCGTGCTCCACCAGTGCGGTAGCCGCGCCCACAGACACCCGCCGATCCCGGCGACCGGAAGATGGTGCAGCAGCTGCGGGCGGGCTCGCAGCATCTGAGCGGACAGCCCGTCGCGGCTGGTCCGGCCGTCCGCGTGCTCGGTCCACCAGCCGACGTACTCGGCCAGCCGCAGGATGCCCGAGGGCTCGACGTTGGCCGGGCGCAGCACGGCGGCCGGCACCTCGCTGATCACCGCGCGGACGAGGCCGGGCGCGGCGAGCGCGGCGGACCACGCCGTGAACGACCCGTAGGAGGCGCCCGCGAGGATCACGTTCCCGTCGCACCACGGCTGCGCGCGCACCCATTCGACGAGCGCCCGGCCGTCCGCGCGCTCGTGATGGTAGGGAGTCCAGCTTCCCTCCGAGCCGTAGCGACCCCGCACGTCCTGGACGACGTGGACGAAGCCGTTGCGGGCCCATCCGAGGCCGTTCGCCAGCAGCGCCGATCGGCCGTAGGGGGTACGGGTGACGACCACGGGGGCGGGCAGCCGGTCGTGGAAGTACACGTCGGTGGCCAGCGCGACCCCGTCCGCCGCGGGTACGAACTGGTTGGTGTCGGCCCCACCCGTCCTGGTGCCGGCCCCGCCCATTCCGCCGCCAGCCCCACCCGTCCTCGCGTGGGTGTCGGTGTCGCCGCTGCCCACGGCTACGCCGGGTTGACCGCGAGGACGGGCAGGGGAAGCACCCGGTGGCGGCTGATCGCGAATGTGGTGGCGTCGACGACGAGTTGATGGCCCTCGCTGGGGATGTCGCCGCCCGACGCCAGGGCCAGCAGGTCCGCGGCGAGCAGGCCGGCCAGCATCGACACGGCCGCGGGCGTGAACCGCGCGGCCGGCCTGGGCGCGTCGGAGTCCAGGTAGGCCCAGTGGGCGATCAGCTCGTCGGGCAGGGCGGCCGCGGCGAGCCGGCGTCCACGGGTGTCCTGGTAGGAGGCGGTACGGCCGGGGATCGACAGCGGCCCGAGGACGAACGTGCCGCCCTCGGCACAGCAGCCGTGCCACGGCGTGCGGTGCCGCGCGCACCAGGCGTCCAGCTGGCGCCATCGGGCGTCCGGCAGCCACCGCGCGCAACTGACGACGACGTCCGAGTCCGCCACCGCGGCCTCGTCCACCGGGCCCACGCCGCACCTGGCCTCGCCGAGAAGCTCGAGGAGTTTGTCGACGAGCGGACCGTCGCCGTCCACGTGCACCTTCCAGCCGGACGGGACGGGCGCGTCCTGCTCCGCGCTCGTCAGCACGCCACGGCCGGCCAACGCGGCAGTGATCCGTTCGACGCCGGCCTGGTCGGCGACGGGAACGCGCACGTCCGTGTCACCGGTTTCGAGCCGCTGGACCAGCGTGAGCAGCCGGTCGTCACCGCCGACGCGGACGAAGACGTCTCCCGGGGCGCTGTAGCGCCAGCTGCCGTCGGCAGTCCGGTACAGGTGATGGCCGGGCGCGAGCACACGCATGCCTTTCTTTCTGCCGTGAAATGCCGTGGAACTCTGCCACGAAACGTGGACCCGGATGCCGTGGGGGAAGGGACGGTGGCCGGGAACCGTGGTCATCGGGGCGGCGCGGGGAGGCGCGGACGTTCTCCGACGACCACGGCCGGAAGCAGCTCACCGCCTTCGGTCAGCGAACTACTTCTCCTCGTCCCACGCGAACGGGTTCTGGACCAGTGCGTGGGTGGTCGGGTCCTGCGGGGCGGCGAGAACCGGCTCCTCGTTCAGCACCTCGAAAGAGATCTCCTCCATGACTACCTCCCTCCAATAATAGAAATGGTTTTCATTACGTATAGAACGTTAGCATGCTCCGGTGCGACGCGAAAGTGGTGCGGGGCGCGTTATTCCGGTGCCACCGCGGTGTGAGCATTTGCATGCGTTCGGTCATGACGCTCGCTGGGCGCCGCTGCCTCCGGTGTGTCCCGGGCCGCGACGAGGTCCGCGAGCGTGCCGGTACGGCGCAGGCTCGTCCCAATACCGATCAGCAGCGCCACACCGACACCCGAGGAGGTGACGAGCAGGGCGCCGCGGGTGCCCCAGACGTCGGCCAGCGCGCCGGCGAGCATGGCGCCGAGCGGCGTCCCACCCCAGGCGATCATCCGTGCCGTGGTGTTGACCCGGCTCTGCAGCCGGTCCGGTGTGACAGCCTGCCGGACGACGATGCCGTTGAGGATGACCAGGGAGTTGGCGGCCTGCCACAGCACGAGAATCCCCAGCCCCAGCAGCCACATCGTGTTCCGCGACCAGCACAGCAGCGCGAGCCAGCTGCCCCCAAGCGCGCACAGCGTGATCATCCCGATGGGCACCCGCCGGTGGATACGGCTGAGGAAGGTACTGGTGATCAGCGTGCCGGCGGCCGTGGCGGCGTAGAGCAGCCCGATCCGCACGTCGTCGTCGGCAAGACCGAACTGCTCGACCGCGACGACGACCAGCAGGCCGCTGACCGCGCCCCCGGAGACGCTGGCTCCGGTCCCGAGCAGGGTCAGTGTCCGGATGACACGGTGATCCCAGATGTAGCGGAGCCCTTCGGCGATGTCGCGGCGGGTTCTGGCGACCCACCGCCGCCCGCCGCCCGGGCCGCCGGCGATGCCGCGGTCGCCGGTGCCACCACCGGCGACGCTGCCAGTACCGACGCTGCCGATATCGGCGCTGCCGGGTTGCGCGTCCCAGCGCACCCGGGTCAGCAGGAGCGCGGCGACGACGTAACTGAGGGCGTCCAGCGCGAGGACGGCCGGCGCGCCCAGGGTGGTCGCGGCGACACCGCCGACAGCCGGGCCGGTCAGGTTCACCACGGTGCTCACCGACACCATCGCCGCGGTCGCCGCGGGCACCCCGTCGCGTCCGACGATGGCCGGCAGGACACCGAAACCGGCGGCGTCGAAGAACACGAACAGGGACGACACACCGACCGCGGCCACGAACAGGTGCGCTGTCGTCAGCGCCCCGGCCCAGGACGCGACGGGAACGCTCGCCATCACCAGGCCGCTGGCGACGCTGGTGAGCACCAGCGTGCGGCGCCGGTCCCAGCGGTCCACCAGCGCGCCCGCCGGCAGCCCGAGGACGAGATAGGGCACCGCTTCCAGGCCGGCCAGCACACCCGCGGCGGCCGCGCTCCCGGTGCGCTGGTAGAGCAGCACCGGGAACGCCACCAGCGACATTGCGCTCCCGACCCACGAAACGGCCCGGCTGACCAGGAACAGCCGGAACATCGATGCCGTGTTCATCGCGACACCGTCATCGTCGGAAACTTCGCCGGGAACTCGGGAACCTCACCGGAAACACAGGTTTGAAAACCATCAGAAATACTGTCGGAACTGCTGTCAGAACTGCCATCAGGAATACCGTCATCACCGGTCAGGACGGCCCGGAGTGCAGGGCCGCGGCCAGCCGGACGACCCCGTCGACACCGCTGAGGTTGGTCGAGTACGACTGCGGCAGGAAGACCAGTTTGTTGTTCTTCACCGCGTCCAGGGTCGGGAAGGTCGTCGTCAGGTACTTACGGGCGCTCTCCTCGGACTCGCTGCCGCTGAGCAGGTAGACGAGGGTGGCGGGATCCTTCTTGGTGATGTCCTCGACGGAGAGCTGGCCATAGTACTTGCCGGCGGGCAGGATACCGGCGTAGATGTTCGTCGCCCCGGCGAGCCGCGCGATGTCGCTGTACACCCCTTCGTAGGTGTAGATCGTGCCGTTAAAAGAACTGATCAGCGCCACCGGGACGGGTGCTCTGCCTGCGATCTGGGCGGCGACCTGCCGCAGGCGGTTGTCGATGTCGGCTTTCAGCTCGTCGGCCTTTGCGGTGACCCCGAGAATCCTGCCCAGCGCGGTCAGGTCCGCGTCGACGTCACGCACCCTGGCCTTACTGGCGTCGTCGGTGCAGAAACCGCTGAGGATCAGCACCTGGATGCCCTGGGCCTTCAGATCGTCGATGGTCGGCAGCTGCTGGCCGTCGAAAAGATAGGAACCGTCCGCCCAGATGAGGTCGGGGCGCGCCGCCAGCAGCGCCTCCCGGGTCGGGGCGGACGCGCTCAGCGTCGGTATTTTCTTCTCCACCTCGGCGTACTGCGGCAACGGGGTGCCGCTGCTGGTGTTGTACTGGCCGACGATCTTCTCTGCCGCGCCGAGGGCGATCAGCAGCTCGGTGCTGGTGGTCCAGCCCGAGACGATGCGCGTCGGGGGCCTGTCGAAGTGCAGGGTGCGGCCACAGTTCTGGATGTCGACCGGGTAGCCGGCGCCGGCCGTCGCCCGCGCCGAAACGGCTCCCACCGTGCCGTTCCCCTCGGTGGTGGAGTCGGATCCGCAGGCCGTGAGGCCGACGGCGGACGCCACCAGCGCGACGAGCGCGCATTTTCGCGCGGCGGTGATTCTCATATGTTTCCTTCCGTGGCGAGTTCGCGTTCCTGCGGCGCCTTCTCGTCCCTGTCGAGGATCTCGGAAAAAGCAAGATGGAGGCGTCCGGTCACCGGATGGACACTGCGATGGGCCCGCACCCCGAAAACCTCGGCGACGAGATCCGGGGTCAGCACCTCCCAGGGATCCCCCGTGCGGACGACGACACCGTCGCGCAGCACGTAGAGCCGGTCGCAGAACGCCGCCGCGAGGTTGAGGTCGTGCAGCGCGGCCAACACGGTGATCCCCAGCGAACGCACCAGCGCGAGCAGGCTGAGCTGGGTGGCGATGTCGAGATGGTTGGTCGGCTCGTCCAGGACGAGCACCGACGGCTCCTGCACCAGCGCCCGGGCGAGCAGCACCCGCTGCTTCTCCCCGCCGGACAGGGAGGTGAACGCCCGGTCGGCATACGCGGGCATACCGACCGTGTCGAGCGCGTCGGCGACGATGCGACGGTCGGCCGCGGACGTGAACTCCCACCGGTTCTTGTGCGGCGTCCGCCCGGCCGCGACGATCTCGGCGACGGTGAAGTCGAAATTCTGGGAGTGCTCCTGGGCCAGCGCCGCCACCTGCCGCGCGGACTGCCGCGACGTGAGCTCCCGCAGCATGTTCCGCTCGTCGAGAAGAACAGCCCCGGATGTCGGCGCAACCGCCCGGTAGACGGTCTTCAGCACGGTGGACTTCCCGCTGCCGTTCGGGCCGACCAGGCCGACGAAGGCGCCGGGCGCGCAGTCGACGGTGACGTCGTGGACGATCAGCGCCTGGTCGATCCGCACGCCCACGCCGTCCAGACGCAGTCGTGTCACGCGCCGCCCCCGCCCCCGGCCCCGGCGGACAGCCGGCCGGCCCGGCCCGAACGGCGCAGCAGCAGCAGGAAGAAGGGCACGCCCGCGACAGCGGTGACGATGCTCAGCGGCACCTCCATCGGCCGGGCCACGACCCGACCCGCCAGATCGGCGAGGACGAGGAACACCCCGCCCAGCAGCGCCGCCACCGGCAGCAGCCGCCGGTGGTCGGAGCCGATGAGCAGTCGCACGCAGTGCGGTGCCACCAGCCCGACGAAGGTGACACCGCCCGCGACGGAGATGACCGCGGCGGTGAGCGCGGCGCAGACCGCCAGCAGCTGGGCGCGCAGTCGGCTGACGGAGATCCCCAGCGAGGCGGCGGCCTCGTCCCCGAGTACCAGGGCGTTGAGCTGCCTGGCCTGCGCGAGCAGCCAGATGGTGGCGGCCAGGACGATGACCGTGGGTAGCCGCAGTTTCTGCCAGTCCGCCCCGGAGACCGTTCCGAGCAGCCAGAACAGCACTGCAGCCAGCTGGTTCGACCCGACCCGCAGCTGCAGGAAGCTCGTCCCCGCCTGTAGGAGGTAGCCGATCGCCACCCCCGCGAGCAGCAGGCGGTGCGGATCCAGCCGGCCCTGCCGGCGCCCCAGCGCGATGACCAGGACGAGCGTGGCGACCGCTCCGGCGAAGGCGGCGCCGGAGACCCCGATCGTCGGCAGCAGCCCCGTCGTCGCGACCCCGCCCAGGGTGAGCACGGCGACCGCCGCGATCGACGCCCCCGAGGAGACCCCCACACGTACGGGTCGGCCAGCGGATTGCCCACCACCGCCTGCAGGACGGCGCCTGTCACGGCCAGGCCCGCGCCCACCACGAACGCCAGCAGCACCCGTGGTGTCCTGACCTGCCAGATGATCTGGTCGTCGATCGGCGGGGTGTGACCGCCGCCGCCGACGAGGTGGCTGAGGATGCTCGACCACACGTCGGCGGGCGAGATCGCCACCGCCCCGATGCTGACAGCGGCGACCAGCACGACCGGGGTCGCCACCAGCAGGACGACAACAGTGAGCAGAAATGTGTTCCGTGGACCGCGGGCCGCCCACGGCGCCACGGCGACGGCGGACGGGGTGCCACGCGCCGGGCCGAGTGTAGCGGCAGTGCCCGCCCGTGGCGGTGGCACAGCGACCCTCCCCGGCGATCCGGACACGTCGTTCAGCCGCATGGGCCGGCTGACGGACAACAGAGCACCCCCGTCCTCCCCACCGCTACGCCGGCCGGTAGACAATGCGTAATGAAAACTGAAACGATTATCGTTATTTGTGGATCACCGTAGCAGGCGCGCCCTACCCCGTCAAACACGACCTCGACGCAAGCGACCAGGGCATCTGGGGGCAGATAAGGCGCTCACGGACAGCGGGACCGATGATCGACTTCGTCGCCGGCCGAGTACCGTCACCATGATCGAAATCGATACTCGGCGTCAATCCACGCCTGGCGTTGTCCGCCTGGTGTAGCTGTCCTGGTGTAGCTGTTCAGCTCGGGTGAGCGGGCGTTCGCTGTCCCGTGTGCGCCGATCGCTACCGCGGTTGCGCTGCGGTGCGTTGGGATCGCTGGGTTCAGCGTATGGAGCCCGACGGGACGCTGACGTATGAAGAGCTGCTGCGTCTACTCGCCGAACGGGACACCACGATCGCCCGGCAAGCTGAGCTACTCGCCCGGCAGGCCGGATTCATCGAGACGCTGGCCGGACGGGTCGCCGAACTGGAACGGCAGCTGGGTAAGGACAGTGCGAACTCGTCGCAGCCCCCGTCGTCGGACAGCCCCTACACGAAGCCCGCACCGAAACGATCCTCACGAGGGAAGTCCGGCCGGGCACCGGGCAAGCAGCACGGCGATCCTGGGAACACCCTGCGGATGGTCGACGGCCCGGTCGCGATCGATCTCACGGTCCCGTTCACGAACAATGTCGCGGAACGCGATGTCCGACCCGCCAAGGTCCAGCAACGAACCTCCGGCGGCTGCTGGCGCACCCTGCAAGGCCTGGTCGACTTTGCCGTCGTGCAATCCTATCTGTCCACCGCCACCAAATGGGGTCTGGACACCCTCGACGTGCTCACCCAGTTGTTCACCACCGGCGCCTGGCTCCCACCCACGGCCCGACCCTCCTGACACCACGCTCAGCAACCAGCCATCCCAGCTGAACAGTTACCCGGAAACAGCGTGCGAGAGACGCGGACACAGATCAACGCAGTTGAGCTACCACTTGTTCGTAGTAGAACTTCCACAGTGCCGTCCGGGCCCGGACGGGCTCCGGGCGGAGCGGCTCGGCAACGCAGCAGCCACAGACGCATCCGCTCCGGTTCCGTCCGTCGGATGTCGGCCGGCCACCCCGGCAAACGATCCTGTGATCGTCGTCACGTCCGAAGAGACACGCCGGGACATGCGACGAAACACGCCCGACTCGCCACCCTCGCCGTCACCCTCGGCAACAAGCGCGGGGGCCGGTGCCACGCCGACCCGGTCCGGCTGTGGACGGATGCCGCTCGCGCGGGCGCGGCCTAACATGTGTCGAATGGCTGATCTTACGGGTGGGGCGCACCGGGATCCGCTGAGCGCGCTTCGACAGCCGGTGCCGCCGGATCTCGCCCGGCGGGCGGCCGCCTTCCAGGCGGGCCACAGCCAGCCGGTCGCGACCCGCGACGCCGCCACCGTCGCGCTGCTCCGGGACGCCGAGAACGGGACGGGCATCCAGGTCTGCCTGCTGCGCCGGGTGTCGACGATGGCCTTCGCCGCCGGCATGCACGTCTTCCCTGGCGGGACGGTGGACCCGGCCGACGTCACCGCCCAGCCGCGGTGGTTCGGTACCTCCGAAACGAACGTCGAGACGGACGTCGAAACGGATGTTGAAACGGACGTTGAAGTGGACGTTGAGACGGACGTCGAAACGGACATCGTCACGGCCCTCGACGCCGAGCCAGCGCTGGCCCGCGCCCTGGTGAGCGCCGCCGTACGGGAGACGTTCGAGGAGAGCGGCGTGCTGCTCGCCGGCCCCGACGCGGACAGCGTCGCCGACGTCACCGACCCCAGCTGGGAGGCCGACCGTCTCGCGTTGGAGAAGCGGCAGCTCAGCATGGCCACTCTGCTGGCCCGCCGGGGTCTGGGCCTGCGCGTCGACCTGCTGCGCCCGTGGGCACGCTGGGTGACCCCCGAGGTGGAGCCCCGTCGGTACGACACCCGTTTCTTCATCGCCGCCATGCCGGTCGAGCAGCGAACCCGCCCGATACCCGGCGAGTCCGACCGGCTGCTGTGGCTGTCGCCGGTCACGGCTCTCGCCGAGCATCTGGCGGGACGGCTGGCGATGCTGCCACCCACCGTGCACACGCTGCGGGAGCTGGCCGAGCACGCATCCGTCGCGTCCGTCCTGGCGGCGGCGCGCATCCGGGACCTCAGCCCGGTGCGCCCGAAGATCCTCGTCCGGGACGGGGAGGCCCACCTGCTCCTCCCCCACGACGACGGCTACGACCACGCGCCCACTCCCCCGGCCTCGGCCCCGGAGAGGTAGGACGCCCTCGCCGGTGTTGGCCGCTGGGCGTGTCTGGCAGATGTTGGCCGATGCGGGCGGTGACCCAGGCTGTCTCCCGCAGGGCGGAGGACAGCGGGGTTCTCGTGCGGCGCGACCGGAGACCCGCGCCGTCGCGTGGTGACGACGCGGACGGTGGTGGACGGGGAGCCGTTCGGCAGCGGATCCGTCGGTGACGACAACAACTCCTTTGGTGACGACAACAATGCGGCAGGTAACCGTCTGGCGTCCGCGACCACCCACACGGACCATGATCGGTGTCCGTCGACGCGTGTCGCCGTTCGTGAGGACACAGATGGCTACATGATCAGCACTCCGGGGCTCGGCGGGCTCGCACGGGCTCATGGCGACACTGTCTCCGACAGTCTGTAGAACTGCGGCCCGGGCCGCCGCCGTGGCGACCGTCACCAGCGACGGCCGCCACCAGCCCGGGATCGCCGAACGGACACCCGCCCATCTGATCTTCACCGTCTACGACCTGACCGCGGCCGACCCGGCCGGCGGCTACCTCGCCCAGCAGCTCCTCGAGGGCATCTGATCCAGGCCGCGTCAGCAGCGGTGAAACACCGCGCCGATGTTTTCCGACACAGATCTTCGGTCCTGTTTCGTCAACCTGTGATCGGGTATGAAACGCCCCCGGCTGGAGCGTGCGGAGGAAACGTGAGGAGGAAAGCGATGCTGGAGGTACGGGAACTCTTTGACAGCATGGCCGCGAGCATGAGCCTCAGCAGCGAGGACCGGGCGCGGGGAGTCGACGCGCTGAACGACTGTGAGGAAGCGGTCACCGCATGCGCTTCGGCGATGCTCACCATGACAGATCAGGCCGATGTACAGATGGCCGTACGGCGTGACCTGGACTGCGCGGACGTCGTCCACGCGACCCGCCGGCTGCTGACCCGCGGGAGCGGCCCGGACAGCAGCCTGCTCGGCGTACAGCTCGAAGCCTGCCTGCTGGCCTGTGAACAGAGCAACGAGCTGTGCGCCGCGCACGCTTCGCATCACGAATACTGCCGGATCTGTTCCGAAGCGACACGGCGATGCGCCACGGTCTGCCGGGACCTTCTCAACGCCCTTCGCAGCTGACGTCCGGGCCACACCCTGGCATTCGGTGGCGCTGCACCGCCTGGACGGCGGCTGGGAGCTGATGCGGCGGACCGACGCCGAACGGCTCGGCCGTCTCGTGCTGCGCGACGGCCAACCAAGCCACTTCGAGGCAATCACACCCGCCTGAACCTCCGGGCGGGACATACGAGCGGTGTCAGCTGACCGCGGTCAGGGAGCCTTTGGTGCGGTGCTGGGCGCAGTCGACGCGCAGGGCGGACGGTGGCAGGTCGTGGTCGAAGTAGGCGCAGCGGTGCGTGCGCGCGGAACGGGTACCCGGGGCGACCGTGAGATAGTCGCACGTGGTGCAGGAGCGGGACACGGGGATCAGATCGGCCTCGTGGAAGCGTTGCAGGACGGCCAGCAGCGCGATGAACAGGTCCTCGGCCTGCGTCGGGTCGATGCTCGACAGGGCGATCTCGGCGGGTACCGTCCGGCGCGCAGCCTTGGCGGCGATCCGCCGGCCTGCCAGGGTGAGGACGATCTGCTGCTGCCGGCCGTCGTCGGGATCGCGTCTGCGCTCGACGAGCCCCTTACGGTGCAGGGCACCGACCGCGTCGCTGACCGTCGGGTCGGCGACGTTGAGCTCGCGGGCCAGCGCCGTGCTCTGTGCCCGCGGCGGGGGGCCGTGGTGCAGATAGGCCAGGATGCGCAGCTGCGTCGACGAAAGCCCGTGCGTCTCGGCGGTACGCCGGGCCAGTACGTGCAGGGCGTCGCCGATGACGTCCAAGGCGGCAACGATTTTCGCGTCGATGCCGTGCTGCCGTTCGTCGTCCGCCATTCGCATGGGCCGACTGTAGCAACCTTTCGCCGCTATCTGTCAAGGTGAGCCGAGAGACAGGTAATGTCCATTAGCTCGTGGTCGAAGCGTGCGAGCGGGGCACCAGACTAAAGCAGGTAGAATAAGGCGGACCGAGAGAACGAGCACGTGTCCGTAGCGCCGTGACCAGCCGTGCCCTGACGAAGACGGCCGGACCACTCGCCGACCCGGATGTCGTCCGGCCACATTCCCGACACCAGATGCCGAACGACGATCCGTATTTCGGATCCCGGTTCAGGACGATGACGTACCGGCCGGTTCTTCCGGCGCGGTTCGACGCTTCGGAGGCCGCCCACGCGCTGCCGCGACTTCTTCGAGCACCATATTTGACCACCACATTCGACCACAACATTTGACCTGCCACGTCCGGCTGTCACGTTCGACCGCCACAACAGCACCCACCGTCATTCCGGGCTCGGGTCCTGCCGGCTCCGGCGACGGCGCGTCACGGCCAGGCCGGGGTGGTCGGGGTAGCAGGGCAGACCCCGGGCGGGGCGGCGGGGCCGAGCGGCGATCCTGGCGGCCGGTGACACGGAGCCGACCGGTCAGCGGTCTCTTCAAGATTCCCTCTTGACGATGTTGACAGGTCCCGTCCACGTACATGCCGCGAATAATTCTTAGGAGTCCTTGACAGTTGCTTGTACACCTTGTCTACTGACCGCGTAGGCAAACGTGAGCATTCCGGCAGCGAAGGAGATCTCCCGATGCCCAGGCTCTCCCGCAGCGACTGGTATGACCTGGCACGTGACACGAACTGGACGTTCAGCTACGTCAACGAGGCCGACGTGTTCCCCGAAGAACTGTCGGGTACCGGTCGTGTCCCGCCCGAGGCGTGGCTGGCCTGGGACGAGCCCTACAAGATCAGTTACCGCGAATACGTCCACAACCAGGTCACCAAGGACACCACCACCTACTCGCTGAAGAACGCCGTCGGCCGCTCGAAGCTGTTCGACCAACTCGATCCGGGCTGGAAGTCCGTGGTCGTCGCGCACTACGGCGCGATCGCGATGCCGGAGTACCTGGCGTCCTTCGGCGAGGCCCGCATGGGCCGGTTCGGGCGCGCCGCCGCCTGGCGCAACACCGCGACGTTCGGCACGCTGGACGAGGTAAGGCACGGCCAGATCCAGACGTTCTTCCCGTACGGCCTGCTCGGCAAGGAGCCGCGCGGCGACTGGGCGCTGAAAGCGTTCCACACCAACAACTGGATCACCCTGGCCGTACGGCACCTCTTCGACGACATGTTCGTCGCCAACGACGCGCTGTCCGTCGCGATCCAGCTCACCTTCACGCTGGAGACCGGTTTTACGAACCTGCAGTTCCTCGGCATGGTCGCGGACGCCATCGACGTCGGCGACCTGGAGTTCGGCTCGCTGATATCGAGCATCCAGACGGACGAGGCGCGCCACGCGCAACAGGGCGAGCCCACCATCAAGGTGCTCATCGACAACGGCCACAAAGAATACGGCCAGTTCCTGGTCGACCACATGTTCTGGCGGGCCTGGCGCGCGTTCGCCCTGCTCACCGGCCTGTCAATGGACTATTACACCCCGCTGGACAGCCGGAAGATGAGCTTCAAGGAGTTCATCCAGGACTGGGTCGTCAAACAGTTCGCCGACCAGTTCCGCGACTACGGCCTGGACTTCCCCTGGTACTGGGACGAGTTCATCAACGAACTGGACTGGTACCACCACGCGATCCACACCGTCGTCTGGAACTACCGGCCCAGCGTCTGGTGGAACCCCGACGCCGGCGTCTCGCCGAAGGAACGGCAGTGGCTGGAGGAGAAGTACCCCGGCTGGAACCGCGCCTTCGGAAAGCACTGGGACGTGCTCACCGAGAACGTCCGCACGGGCAATCTCGCCGAGACCTTCCCGGAGACGCTGCCGGTCGCCTGCAACCTCTGCCAGCTACCGATCGTCCGCGCCGCTGGCGTGCTGGCCGGCGCGCACACCGACCCCGCCCAGCTCAACTACCGGCGTTACATTGCCCTCCAGCACGACCGCGAGATCTACGCCGAACGCGTCGTCGACCGCTTCGAGGCCCTCGACCACGACGCCGGGCTCGACCCGGCCTGGGTCGCCGTCCTGGGCCGCGTCTATCTGCCCGCCCGGTTCGCGCTGCACGTCCTGCAGATCACCAGCCTGTACGTCGGCCAGCTGGCGCCGAGCGCGGCCATCACGAACGCGTCCTTCTTCCAGGCCGCCGACGAACTGCGCGCGCTGCAGTGGATCGCCTACCGGGCGAAGTCGCTGTCGCTCTCGCATGGCCCGGACCTCGCCGACAGCACGGTCGCGCGCCGCTTCTGGGAGCAGGATCCGGCCTGGCAGCCGGCCCGCGAACTGCTGGAGAACCTGCTGCTGGCCTACGACTGGGCTGAGGCGTTCACCGCCCTCGACCTCGTCGTCAAACCGGCCTTCGACGCCCTGTTCAAGCAGGCCTTCACCGCGCTCGCGACCGCCAACAGGGACGAGCTGACCGCGCAGCTGCTGCACGAGTCCGGTGTCGACAGCAGGCGCGGCCAGGACTGGACCGGCACTCTCGCCCGCTACATCCTCGCCGCCCGGCCGGGCAACCGCGAGCACGTCCTCGGCTGGGAGAGCAGGTGGCAGCCGCGTGTCACGCGAGCCATCGACGCCCTGGCCGGCACGTTCGGTGCGGCACCCGCGCCGGCGGACGCCGCGTCCGTGCGGCAGACCGTGGACCAGGCGACCACACAGTTCCGTAACAGCTGGCTCACGGCGGTTCCGGCTGCGTAGTCCCGGCCGCGTGAAGGTTCCGGCCGCACAGAGCTGGCAGATCAGCCACCACGTCAAAGGAGCGTTGTACATGTCCGTTCTGCCTGAAGTCATCGCAGCCAACGCCGAGTACGCCGCCTCGTTCGGTGACAGGAGCGAGCTGGCCCTGCCGCCGGCCCGGGGCTTCGCCGTTCTCACGTGCATGGACGCCCGGCTGGATCCGGCCAAGTACGCCGGGCTCAGCGAGGGCGACGCCCACGTGATCCGCAACGCCGGCGGGCGCGCCAGCGACGACGCGATCCGTTCGCTGGTGATCTCGTACAAGCTGCTGGGCACCAAGGAGTGGTTCGTCATCCACCACAGCGACTGCGGCATGGAGTTCTTCACCGACGAGGTGATCCGCGGCCTGCTCGCGAACAGCCTGGAGACCGCCGCCCTCGGCGACCAGGGCTTCTACGACGTCGGCACCGGCCCGGGCGCCCGGGAGGGCGACTACATCGACTGGCTCACGATCTCCGACCAGGCCACGAGCGTGACCGAGGACGTCCGCCGGATCCGCAACCACCCGCTCGTCCCCGCGCGTATCCCGATCTACGGGTACATCTACGACGTCAAGAGCGGCCTGCTCCTCGAAGTCCCGACCGCCACCGAAGTCGGCCGGGCGGCATAGGCCGCCACTGGCGTCCTGCGTGAACGGCCCGATGAGGGGGGTGGTTTCGGGGCGTCCCCGGGACCACCGGCATTCGCGCTGAGAGCGCGTCCCATGCGGTGTGGATGAGACCGTCCGCTCCTGTGGAGGGGACGGTCTCGCGAAACGGCTTCCCGGACGGGCTGTGGAGGATGTGAAGCCGGTGGGGGCGCGTGGTACGGCTGGCGGCCCCCGCTGGCCCGCACCGGCCTGCTCACCGCCGCCGTCAGCGGGCGGGCCGTCGACCGCGCCGGCTTCACACGTCGAGCCCGGTCACCGGGGAGCCGACGAGATCACCGCGCCCACGGACGGGACGCGCGCGCCGCGTTGGCCAGTCAGGACCGATCCTCGGCCGGGCTGAATGTCGTCACGTCCGTAGGCGGGCCGCGCGCGCCGGCGCCCGCGGCCGGCACGCGACACCCGGACGTGTCCCGGTTCCGGCATTACCCACGCCCGGCGGTATCCACAAGATACCCAAATGTTTACGTGGTCGTGTCATGTGAATCCCGACGGGATCCCCGAAAGTCCCGCCGACCGCGGCCGGCGCCGGAAATTCACACCCCGGCCTCCGCGGTGACCTGCGCCACATTTACCATGAGCCGGTTAGCCGTCCACTCCGAAGTGCTTAATTTGATCTACATCGGAAATCACCGCCGGTCTCGGTGAGTGGCACGATCGCATTTATATCCACGCGTCCGTCCGGCGGTAACGAGAACGGGGACGGGTGATGTTCAGCGAAGGAATTCTTCTCGGGGAGCGCGTGGCACGGCCACCGGAAGCATCAATCCTGGATCTCGTCGAGCGGGCGGTCACCCGTTTCCCGCACACGTTGGCGATCATCGCGCCGCAGGGGTCCGTCACCTATGCCGAGCTGAACGCCGCGGCGGAGGTCGTGGCCGGCGAGCTGCGGCGGCACGGGATCGGCCGCGGCGACCTGGTCCCCCCCTCGTCATGGACGGTGGCCTGGCCCTCCCGGTCGCGATGCTCGGCGTGCTGAAGACCGGCGCCGCTTTCGTGCCGATGGACGCCGCATGGCCCGAGCCACGGCGGCGGGAGGCCCTGGACCAGCTGGACTGTCCGGTGACGATCACGGCGGACGGCTCCGTCGGCACGCCACGGTGCGTGCGGGCCCGGGCGGAGCCGCCCGCCCGGGCCCGCGGCGGCGCGCTGTCCGCGCGCCCACGCCCACACGATGTGGTCTACGGCTTCTTCACCAGCGGGTCCACCGGCCGGCCCAAGTGCGCGCTCAATTTCCACCGCGGTCTGGTCAACCGTCTTCTCACGATGTCCGAACGGTTCGGCCGCGACGGGGATGTCGTGCTGCAGAACTCCTCGCACGTCTTCGACTCGGCCATCTGGCAGCTGCTGTGGCCACTCACCCGCGGCTGTCGGGTGGTGATTCCAGAACGCGCGGGAATCCTCGACTTCGAGTCGACCATGACAACGGTCGAACGGTACGGCGTCACCATGACGGATTTCGTGCCGTCCGTGTTCGACCTTTTCGTCGAGACGGTCGCGGGCAGGCCCGGTAGCGTCGGGCGGCTGGTTTCACTGCGCCGGCTGCTGCTCGGCGGCGAGGCGATGAACGCCGGTTCGGTCCAGAAATTCCGTGCCCTGCTGCCCCGGCTGGCCGTCACGAACACGTTCGGCCCGACCGAGGCGTCGATCGGCAGTGTCTTCCACGACGTCACCGACGAGGACGTGCGTGAGACACCCATCGGGAGACCGATCGCGAACACCGCGGTCGTGCTGCTGGGGGACGGCGGGCACACCGTACGGCAGGGAGAGGTCGGGCAGATCCACCTCGCGGGCCTGTGCCTGGGCGCCGGTTATCACCGCGATCCGCGGGCGACGCGGGAGTCGTTCATCGACAACCCGTTTCCCCAGGTGCCCGGGGACCGGTTGTACCGCACCGGGGACTACGGCTACGTCCGCCGGGACGGCCTGCTGATGTTCACCGGCCGGCGCGACGACCAGATCAAGATCGCGGGTGTCCGGATCGACCTGAACGAGATCGAGACCACGTTGCGGGACGCCCCGGGCGTCCAGCGGGTGAAGACCGTCGTAGCCGGCACCCGGGCGCAGCGGTCGGTCGTCTGCTTCGCCGTACTCACCGCCGGGCAGACGGAGAGCGGCCTGCTGGCATACGCACGAAGCAGGCTGCCGGCGGCCGGTGTCCCGCGGCGGGTGGTCGCGGTGGACCGGATGCCGTTGCTCCCCAACGGCAAGGTGGACCAGGTCGCCCTGCGCCACCGCCTCACCGACGAGCACCGCCGCACCGGCGAACACGGCCCCACCGGCGAACACGGCGCGCCCGGGGGGACAACCGCCCCGGCCCCCTTCCTGGAGGCCGAGATCCTGCGGCTCTGGCGGCTGTTGCTCCCCGACGCGACCGCTCGCACCGACTTCTTCCGCGCGGGCGGCACCTCGCTCACCGCGGTGCGGCTCGCGCTGGCCCTCGAGCGACGTTTCGGAGTACGGCTGGAGTCTCGCGACCTGCTGGGGGCGCCGACTCTGCGGGAACAGGCCGCCCTGATCGTGTCGGGTCCGGGCCACGCCGAGGACGGGACGCCGCTGGCGGACGTCGTGGGCCGGGACATCTTCCTGCACGAGCCGGCCGCTCCCCCGGCCCCCCGCCGGCCGGCCCCGGGCAGGCGTCCGGCGGGCCCACCGCGTCCGGAGACGGTCCTCCTGACCGGGGCCACCGGATTCGTCGGCGCGCGCCTGCTCGCCGAACTCACCCGACGAACCACCCGGACCGTGGTGTGTCTCGTGCGCGGCAGTAACGACCAGGAGGCGGGCAGGCGGCTGGACGCGGCGCTGCGGGCCGCTGGTCTACGGGTCGAGCGCGGCCGCGCCGTCGCCGTCGCCGGAGATCTCGGCCTGCCGCTGCTGGGCCTGCGGGAGGGGCGCTACCACGATCTCGCGGACGAGGCGGTGGCCGTCGTCCACGCGGGGGCGCTGATCAACGCGGTGCTCGACTACGAACGTCACCGCGCGACCAACGTCGACGGCACCCGCGAGGTGATCCGGTTCGCCATGACGGGCCGGACGAAGCGGCTGTGGCATCTGTCGACGGTGAGCGTGCTCGGCGACGGCCCGCCGGGGCCACCCACCGTCGACGTCTCCGGACGCCGGCACGGCCTGCCGGCCGACGGGTACAGCCAGTCCAAGTGGACGGCCGAGCAGCTCCTCGAACGCGCCAGGTCGCGCGGGCTGCCCGCCACGGTGTGCCGGCTCGGCGAGGTCGGCGCGGACTCACGCACGGGCGTGGGCAACCCGACGTCCCTGGTGACGCTGGTGCTGCGGCTGTGCCGGGCCCTCGACGCCCGGGTGGTGACCAGGGCGTCGGTGGACTGGGCGCCGGTCGACCGGGTGGCCCGGTTCATCGTCGAGGGGCTCCACCGCGATGAGGCCCGCGGGGAGACCTTCGACCTCCTGGGGCCGGGCCGGGTCCTGCTCAGCGAACTCATGGCCCGGCTTCCCGGCCCCGCCGCCCGTCGTCCGGAGACGGTGTCGTATGCGCAGTTCCACGAGCGGGCGCTGGCCCGTGCGCGCGAGGACGACCTCGTGGCGCGTTGTCTGCTCGCGCTGCCGCCCTGGACCGGTGACGGCGCCGATCCCGTCGCCGAT
Source organism: Protofrankia symbiont of Coriaria myrtifolia (assembly GCF_900634755.1). Taxonomy (NCBI): domain Bacteria; kingdom Bacillati; phylum Actinomycetota; class Actinomycetes; order Frankiales; family Frankiaceae; genus Protofrankia; species Protofrankia symbiont of Coriaria myrtifolia. The sequence continues at coordinate 203 of NZ_CAAAFS010000151.1, read as the reverse complement.
GTCTTCACCGACGCCACGGCCAGGTTCCCCGCGCCCCGCGCCACGCAGCTCGCCCGGCGGTTCGGTCTGCCGTGGGCGGTACCGCGATCGGGGGAGATCGACACCTACCTGCGCTGGGTCGTGCGGGACGCGCCCTCGGCGGGCACCGACGGGGCGGTCGTCCCACCGTCCCCGGCAGCCCGGTCCGTCGACGTCTCTCCGCC
>NZ_CAAAFS010000150.1:0-27709 GCF_900634755.1 Protofrankia symbiont of Coriaria myrtifolia | reverse complement strand
GCCCGGCCCCGCCCGTCTCCCATCCGTGAAAGGCGGCACCATGAAGGTCAACCTGTACTACGCCCCCTATCCCTCGCAGATCTTCGAAGGGGAGACCGACCCGGTCAACACGGAACGGCCGTTCAACCCGAGAAGCGCCCTGCCGACACTCGCGGCCGGGCTGCGCGCATTCTGCGCGTCCAACGGGCTGTCATGCGAGATCGAGATAGTGGATCTGCAGCTCGGTTCGCAGCGGGTCCCCTACAAGTCCATCCCCTACGGGCCACGGATCATGAACTGCTACCGTTACGGCGTCCCCTTCGAGGAGGCCGCCGAAAAGATCAGAGAGGCGGACGTCCACGGCATCACCTGCAACTTCACCAACAGCGCGCAGATCGTGGCCGATCTCGCGCGTTTCATCAAGCAGGTGAAACCCGGCACGACCGTCGTCGTCGGCGGTGTGGACTGCACCGCGCGCCCCGAGTACTACCTGCGCCGCGGAGTGGACGTCGTCGTGCTCGGCGAGGGTGAGCACGTCTTCGGCCGGGTGGTCGAGGCGGTCGCGAACCGGCGCGGCCTGGACGACATCCCCAACATCTGCACCGCCGACCGCCCCACCGCGACCAGGATCGACATGTCCGCCCTGGTGAACCTGGACGAGCTGGAGCCGATGGCGCTGGACCTGGTCGGCGACCTGTCGCTCTTCGACGACACCGCCGAGGGGCCGCCGCCCGCGGGCGTCCACGGGAACTTCATCTGCTGGGAGACCTCCCGCGGGTGCGCCTGGCGTTGTTCCTTCTGCAGCGCGCCGTCCCGGGGGCACTACCGCTACATGTCCGCGGAGGCGATGGACAGGCACCTGAAGTACTTCCGCTCCCTGGGCGTCCGCACGATCGTGTGGCAGGAGGACAATCCGCTGTCCCGAATTCAGCGGAAGGGCACCGGCGACTATCTCTACGAGCGGGGCCGGGAAGAACTGCTCCAGATGTTCGACCTCATCCGCGGCCACGGTTTCGCGTGGGAGTTCGCCAACGGCATCGAGTTCGGCAAGTTCATGCAGGACGGCCGTTTCGACCACGAACTGGCCGCCGCGCTGCTGGACAGCACGGTGACCGACGAGGGCTGGGTGGGCTGCTACCGTGTCCAGATCCCCCTGGACAACATGAACATCAAGAAGAAGCGCTTCCCGAAGCTGCTGGGGGTCGACGAGCAGGTGGACATCCTGGCGACGATGCTCACCGACCACGGCGTGGGGCACCAGACCTACGACCTCTTCATCGGATATCCCGAGCACGATCCGGAGGGCATCGACCTGTTCGGTGACTACTGCCTCAGAATCAAGAGTGAACTGTCCGCGCTGGGCGGCTCCACCTACCAGCCGTATTTCAACGTCTTCAACCTGGCGCTGCTCCCCGGCGCCACGGACTACACCAGCCTGCGCTCGCTGCTGGCTTTCGACATCGAGGAGCACCCGGAGCTGGTCGGCATATTCCTGTCGGCCGTCGAGACCGACCACTTCTCCTACTGGGACATCTACCAGAAACGACTGCACATGACGAACCTGCTGAACGACCGGGAACTGCACCGGCGCTACGACGGTATATACGCCGGCTGACCGGGCACCGGACGAGGACGGACAGAGGACGAGGCGATGCGCGTCACCCTTTTCTACGCGCCGTACCCCGGCCAACGATTCCGCGGGCAGGGCCTGACCATCAGTCCGGTCCGGGTCCGCAACCCCAAGAGCGCCCTGGTGACTCTCGCGGCAGGGGCCCGCAAGCACCTCGCGGAACGCGGTGTCGAGGCGCGGTTCCGTATCGTCGACGCCCAGGTCGGCGACGCCGAGCCGCAGCACTACGCGTCCTTTCCCTACGGCCCCGACATGATCGACTGCTACCGCCACGGCGGGGCCTTCGAGTCGTACGACGACGACATACGCGACGCGGACGTCATCGGGATCAGCAACAACTTCACCAACTCCGCGCGGGTCGTGGCGGACTTCGCCCGGCACATGAGGCGGGTGAATCCCGAGGCCCTGCTGGTGGCCGGCGGCATGGACGTCACCGCACGCTCCGAGTGGTACCTGGACAACGGCTTCGACGTCGCGGTGCAACTGGAGGGCGAGGTGGCCTTCGCCCGCGTCGTCGAGTCGCGGGCGCGCGGCATTCCCGTCGGCTCCCTGGTGCGTACCCGCGGGCACGGCGCGGGCGTGGTGGTCGTGGGCGGCCCACCGCTGGACCTCGACGAGCTCCCCCCGATGGCGCTGGACCTGGTGGCGGACCTCTCGCTGTACGACGACACCGGGGAGGGGACCCCGCCGCCCACGGTGCGCGCCCCCTTCACCTGCTTCGAGACCTCCCGCGGCTGCCACCGGGCCTGCGCCTTCTGCGCCACACCGATACGCGGCCGCTACCGGTACATGAGCCCGGACACCGTGGCGCGGCATTTCGCGTACTTCAGGTCGGCCGGGATATCGAACATCCTCTTCCAGGAGGACAACATCCTCTCCCGCATGCAGCGGGACGGGAACGGTTCCCCGCTGCATGCGGGCGGCCGGGACGAGGTGCTGGAGATATTCCGCCTGGCCCGCGCCCACGGGTTCTCCTGGGAGTTCGCCAACGGCCTGGAGTTCGGAAAGTTCCTCGACCCGGGACATCTGGACGAGGAGCTGATGGCGGCCATGTTCTGGAGCGACCGCTCGGGTGAACGCTGGTCGGGATGTTACCGTGTCCAGCTCTCCCTGGAATATCTCGGGGAGGAGCCAACCACCCGGTTCCGGAAGCTGCGGTCCTTCCAGGAACAGTTCGAGATAATCCGGGCGATACTCGATCTCGGTGTGATCTACCAGACCTTCAACGTGCTGATCGGACATGACGAGGACGACCGAGCCGCCCACGACCTCTACCTGGACCGCTGTCTACAACTGAAGGAGGAGCTGACCCGTCACGAATCCGACGCCACGCCGTACTTCAACATTTTCAACCGTACCCTGTTGCCCGGCACCGCGGACTTCCGGGCGAAGGCCGACCGGCTGGAGTTCGACATCGAGCGGGTACCGGAGGTCGTCAGTGTCTACCTCTCCCCGATGCCGTCCCGGCATCTGGGATATTACGATCTACTACAGGAGCGTCTACGGTTGACGAACGCACTGAACGGGTCGCTGATCGACCAGTACGACGGGACCCACCGGGAACCCGGTGACGCTTCCCCCGCGGGGCGGGATCCCGCCACAGCTGACATCACCGGCGACATCACCGGCTGACCGATGACGGATCCGCTCCCGACCGGGGCCAGGCTGTACATCGCGTTGTGGCGGCGGCCGGGCGTCACGCGGGCCCTGTTACCCGGCCAGCTCACGCGTCTGACCTTCGCGCTGGAGCCCCTCGCGCTGTTCTTCCTGGTCCAGCAGCGGACGCACGCGTACACCGCCGCCGCCGCGGTGCTCGCGGTGTTCTCCGCCGCCCTGGGTGTCTCCGGCCCCCTGCTCGGCGCCCTCATCGACCGCGTCGGGCTGCGACCGGTCGTCGGCGTGCTGGGCGTCGCGCACCCCGCCGTCCTGGTGGCCATCCTGGCGGTGAGCGGGTCACGGGTCGACGTCGGCGTGTTCGTCCTGACGGGGCTGGCGGGGCTCACGCTCGCCCCGGTGGGCGCGACGATCCGGGCCGCCTGGGCACAGCTCGTGCCACGGGGGCCGTTGCTCGACGCGGCGAACGCGCTGGAGGCCGTCACCGTCGAGGTGCTGTTCGTCGTCGGGCCGGCCCTGGTGGGGCTGCTCACCGCGGTCTCGACGCCGGCGGTGGCGGTGCTCGTGACCGGCGGCTGCCTCGGCGTCGGATCGATCGGTTACGCGACCTCCCCGGTGATGTCGCGGCTGTCCACCGGGACGCGGGAACGGCGGCGACGGCGGCACCGGGGGCCGCTGTGGCGCCTGCCGGGAATCGGTGTGGTGCTGCTGGCCGCGGCGCTGGTGGCGGCGGCGTTCGCGGCCCTGGAGGTGGCGATCCCGGCGACGGCGGGCTCCTCGGCGCTCACCGCGGCCGGCGGTGCCGTGCTGCTCGCCCTCGTCCCGGTTGGCAGCGCGGTCGGCGGCCTGTACTACGGCGCCGGCCGGCGCCGCGGCCGGCCGGCCGACCGCTACGCCGCGCTGTTGTGGCTGTGCTTCCTGGGGATGCTGCCGCTGGCGTTACCGCTCCCCCTGCCGGTGATCGCCGTCGCCCTGCCGCTCGCAGGCCTGCCGATGGCCGCGGTCAGCGCCGAGGAGTTCGGGCTGCTCGGGACGCTCGCGCCCGACGGCAGGACGAACGAGACGTTCGCCTGGGTGTCGACGATGATGGCGGTCGGCGGGTCGGCCGGCAACCTGCTGTCCGGGCTGGCGGTGGATCACTTCGGGCCCGCGGCGGGCCGCTGCCTGGCCCCGCTCGCCTGCGTCCTCGCCGCGGTGGCCGTCACCAGCCGGCGAGGATCCCTCGTCGGCGTCCCGCTGCCGGTCGGGCAGCGGGCCATGGGCCCCGCCGAGGCCGGGCACAGCCTGCCCATCCAGACCACCACCGAGGGTTCAGTCACCGAAAGTATGGTGAAGATGGCGGAATGACACCGCCGGAACGACGCTGACAGAATACGGACGTGGCAGCACACAGGATCGCCATCGTGGCGCCGTTCTCGACCGGTTCCCAGCTCGCCCCGGAGTTCGCGCGGCACGGCTGGGAGTCCGTAGCGGTCGTCGAGGGGGAACCACCGGCGTCCTACGCGGCATCCTTCCGCCCCGACGACTTCGTCGAGGTGGTCCAGGCCGCCACGGACCCCGCGGCCACCGCCGCGCTGCTGCGCCGGCTCGGCACCCACCAGGTGCTCGCCGGCTCCGAGTGGGGAGTGGACCTGGCCGACCAGCTCACCACGCTGCTCGGCCTGCCGGGCAACGCGCACCTGCCCGGCAGGCCCCGCCGGGACAAGTACGCCATGATGCGACGGCTGCGGTCGGCGGGCCTGCGGACGCCGGCGAGCCTGGTGACCGACGACGAGGAGCAGATGCTGACCTGGGCCGCCCACGGGCGGCACTGGCCGGTCGTGGTGAAGCCGCGCGACAGCGCCGGCTCGGACGGCGTCGTCTTCTGCGCCGGCCCGGCCCAGGCCCGCTCGGCACTGGCCACGCTCGACCGCGCGTACAACGCCCTCGGCCTGCGCAACGACGGGGTCCTCGTGCAGGAGAGGCTGACCGGGCAGCAGTACTTCGTCAACAGCGTGAGCATCGAGGGCCGTCACCACGTCCACGAGATCTGGCGTGACGACCGGCTGTTCGTGCGGGAGAAGCCGGTCTACGACAGGCAGCGGCTGCTGCCGGCCCGCGGCGACGTGCAGGACGTCGCCGTCCCCTACGTCCTGCGGGTTCTCGACGCGCTCGGGATACGGGAGGGGCCGGCGCACACAGAGCTGTTCGTCGACGACGACGGACCTGTGATCATCGAGTGCGGCGCCCGGCTCGAGGGCGGCGTCACCCCGCGGGGGCCGGTCGCGGCCACCGGTGACAGCCAGGTGAGCCTCACGGTGCTGCGCTACGTCGACCCGGCCGGGTTCGCCACCCGGCTCGGCACGCCGTACGACCTGCGCCGGCAGTTGCACGTCGTCTGTCTGACAGCCCCGTACGACGGGATCATGGCCGCCGCCGGGCTCGACGAGATCGCCCGTATGCCCGGTATTCTGTGCGGGTCGGCGCTGAACCTGCGCCCCGGGTCGCGGGTACGTCGGACGGTGGACCTGTTCACCTCGCCCGGGCACCTCTACCTGCTCGCCGACGACGAGCGGGAACTGGAGCGTGCCTATCGGCGTATCCGCGAGCTGGAGGTTCAGGGTCTCTACCTGCCCGCATGATCCCGGCCGTCCGGGGCGTTGCGACAGGCACCCACCCCATCTCGCGACGATCGCCATGGTGCGTGACTCAGCTCATCCGGGAGAATGCATGGATCGTTTCACGTACCGGGACGGCGTGCTGTACGTGGAGGACGTGGCCGTGGAGGACATCGCGGCCCGTTTCGGCACTCCGGTCTACGTGTACTCCCACGGCACCCTCGTCACCCACCTGCGGCAGGTGGCGGACGCCTTCGCCGACCTCGCGCCGCTGATCTGCTTCTCGGTCAAGGCGCTGAGCAACATCCACCTGCTGCGGGGCCTCGCGGCGGCGGGCGCGGGCGTGGACGTGGTCAGCGGCGGCGAACTGTATCGGGCGCTGCTGGCCGGGGTGCCCGCACAGCGGATCGTCTTCGCCGGCGTGGGCAAGTCCGACGAGGAGCTGCGGTACGCGGTGCGCTCCGGCATCCGCTGCGTCAACGTGGAGTCCGAGGGTGAAATGCGCGCCCTCGCCCGGGCGGCGGCCGAGTGCCGGATGCCGGCGGGGGCGGCCGTGCGGGTCAACCCGGACGTCGCGGTGGGTTCCCGCACCCCGGCCAAGACCACGACCGGGCGTCGCGGCGGCAAGTTCGGGATCGACCTCGACCGGGTGCACGAGGTGTACCGGCTGGCCGTGGACGATGAGTGGCTGCGGCCGGAGGGCCTGCACTTCCACCTCGGTTCCCCGGTCTTCCACCCGCGGGCCTACGGCGACGCCGTGGACAAGGTGCTGACCGTGACGGAGAAGCTGACAGCCGACGGCGCCCCCGTCCCGACGATCAACATCGGTGGTGGTTTCCCCGCGGACTACGAGGGATCCGGCGTCCCGGGATGGTCGGACTTCGCCGCCGTGATCGCGCCGAAGCTGCGCTCCTTCGTGGCCGCCGGCGGCACGGTCGTCATGGAACCCGGCCGTTCGATCGCGGCCAACGCCGGCGTGCTGCTGGCCAGCGTGCGCTACCTGAAGACCTCCGGCTCGCGGAACGTCGTGATCACCGACACCGGGATGAGCCACCTGATCCGGACCGCCTTCTACGACACGTTCCACTTCCTGTGGCCGGCCCGGCCGCGCAACGGACTGTCCCCGGTGGGCCGTACCGGCGAGCACGACCAGCCGGACCTGGCACGCTACGACGTCGCGGGCCCGCTGTGCGAGTCCAGCGACTACCTCGCGAAGGACCGGCTCCTCCCGTCGCTGCGGCCCGGGGACGTCCTGGCCATCTTCACCGCCGGCGCCTACGGCATGACGATGGCCAGCCACTACAACAGCCTTCCCCGCCCCGCGGAGGTGCTGGTCGACGGTGGGGACGTCCGGCTGATCCGGCGGCGTGAGACCTACGAGGACCTCGTCTCGGCGGAGGTGGATGCGGAGGCCGGGCCCGCCGCGGCCGGGACGACGAAGCCAGCATGACCCACCAGGTCGGCACCTACCAGGTCGGCATGGTCAGGGGCATAGCCGAGATCGGGGAGGAGACCTGGGCCCGGCTCGCCGCCGGGCGCAGCTTCTACCTGAGCTACCCCTGGCTGCGCTGGGCCGAGACGGCCGCCGGCGTCGACACCGTCTACCTGGCGGCGTACTCGCGGGACGCGCGGGTCGTCGGCGCCGTCCCCTGCTACCTGTGGGACGGTGGCACCGTCCCGTCCATGAACGCCGCCTACGACGTCGTGGCGGAACTGCTCACCCCCAACGGCGTCGCGCTGTCCCCGCCGGAGCGCCGGCGCTGGCTGCCCGCGTTGCTCGTCGGTTCCCGCGCCGGCTACCACGGTGGCGTGCTGGTGGATCCCGCGCTCGCTCCCCCGGAGCGGGAGCGGGTCCTCATCCGCCTGTTCCGGGCCGTGACGGAGCACGCCGCCGGCAGTGGCGCGGGCAGCGTCGCGATGCTCTACGTGCCGGAGACCCACGCGGCGGAGTGCGCCGCGGCCTGGCGCGTCGCCCTGGACGGAACACCGGGCCCGTACGCGGCACCGCTGTCCGCGGAGGCCACCGTCCGACCGGTCACCCGGGAGCCGTTCGCCACCCCGACGCTGTCCGCCCGTTCCCGCCGGGAGTGGTACCGGGAGGAACGGCGCTTCACCGAGGCCGCGGAGGCGATCGGTTCGGCGCCGCTGTCCGCGTGCGTGGCGGAGATCGGGCCGCTGCTCGGCCATACCCAGCGCAAGTACGGGGCGTCCGACTCGGACGAGGCGATGACCCGTTACCTCGCCGGCCAGGTGCCCTTCCTGGACTCCCACAGCCATGTCCTGCTGGAGTACGACGGCGGCGCGGTGGTGGGTTTCGCCCTGACGTATTCCTGGGGGGACGCCCTGGCCGTTCGGGCGGCCGGTTTCTCCGACCGCTGCGCTCCGTTCGCGTACTTCAACCTGGCCGTCTACGGGCCGGTCCGGCTCGCGATGGACCGGGGGCTCGGCAGCGTCGAGCTGGGCGCCGGCTCCTACCGGGGCAAGTTCCTGCGCGGCGCCGACCTGTCCCCGACGTGGTCACTCGTGGTCCCCCCGGCCGGCGCGCCGCCGGAATGGCTCACGGCCCTGACCGGCCCGGGCGGGGACTACCTCGCCGCGCGGGCCGTCGACGGGGCTCTCGGCATCCGGCCGGACAGCACGCTCACGGATCCGCCGCGGATCCGCTGACACGGCACTCGACGGCACGCCGGTGGCGACCGGTGGAGGAGAAGCATGCGGTATCGGCGGTTCGGGCGGCTCGGCTGGCAGGTCTCCGAGGTCGGCATGGGCATGTGGGGCATGGGCGGCGGTGTCCAGGGATGGACCGGAGCCCTGGATGACGAGAAGATCGACGCCCTCCAGCGGGCGGTCGACCTGGGATGCACCTTCTTCGACACGGCCTGGATCTACGGCCGCGGGCACAGCGAGCAACTGCTCGGGCAGCTGGTCCGGGCGAACCCGGACCGCCGGCTGTACGTCGCGACGAAGGTGCCGCCGAAGGATCTCGCCTGGCCGTCGACGCGGAAGTCACGCCTTGAGGACGTCTTCCCCGCCGACCATATCGAGGAGTACGTCGGACGGAGCCTGGACAACCTCGGGCTGGGCTCCATCGACCTCCTGCAGATGCACGTCTGGGAGGACTCCTGGGCCATGGACGAACGCTGGCAGCGCCCTCTGCTCTCCCTGAAGGAACAGGGCGTCGTGAAAGCCGTCGGGATCTCCGTGAACCGCTGGGAACCGTGGAACGTGCTGCGCACGCTGGAGACGGGGCTGGCGGACGCGGTGCAGGTGATCTTCAACATCTTCGACCAGTCGCCGCGGGACGCGCTGTTTCCCGCCGCGGCGGAGCACGATATCGCGATCATCGCGCGGGTCCCGTTCGACGAGGGGACCCTCACCGGCCGGCTGACCCGGGACACCCGCTGGCCCGAGGGGGACTGGCGCAACAGCTACTTCGTACCCGAGAACCTGGAAGCGAGCGTGGAGCGGGCCGAGCGCCTGCGCCAGGACATACCGTCGGGTATGTCGATGGCCCAGGCGGCCCTGCGGTTCATCCTCGCGGACCCCGCGGTGTCCACCGTCATTCCGGGGATGCGCCGGATCCGGCACGTGGAGGAGAACATCGCCGTCAGTGACGCTCCCCCGCCGACGCCGGAACTGCTGGACCGCTGGAGGCGCCACCGCTGGGACCGCACACCCACCTGGTGGTCCCAGTAGCTGGTGATCCCAGTAGGGGTGGTCCCAGTGCACGCTCGGGAGCCCCCTCCACGCCGGCCCCACGCGCCGGCCGGCGCGTGGGGCCGGTCAGGTGGCGACCGCCGCCAGCGCGCCGGGGCCGGGGAGCACACCGAGTTCGGCCAGCAGGGTCTCCCGTAGCGCCAGGAAGTCACCGTCCGCCCGGCCCCGGGCACCGGTGAGCTGGATACGGTGCTCGGCGGCGATCTCCCCTGTCCGCATGACCAGGACTCTGTCGGCGAGCGTGATCGCCTCGTCGACATCGTGGGTGACCAGCAGCACCGCCGGCCGGTGCCGGGCGACCAACTCCCGGACGAGCTCGTGCATCTTGATCCTGGTCAGTGCGTCGAGGGCGGCGAACGGCTCGTCGAGCAGCAGCAGTTTCGGCTCGCGGACCAGCGCCCGGGCGAGGGCGACCCGCTGCGCCTCCCCACCGGAGAGGGTGATCGGCCACGCCTCGAGATGGCTACTGAGGCCGACCTCCGCCAGCGCGGCGGCGGCCTTCTGCTGTCCCTCGCCCCGCGGCAGCCCGATCGCGACGTTGCGCCAGACCCGTTCCCACGGCAGCAGCCGGTGCTCCTGGAACACCACCGCCCGCTGCGCCGGCACGTCGACTGTGCCGGCGTCGGGCTGGTCGAGGCCGGCGAGGGTCCGCAGCAGGGTGGTCTTGCCGCAGCCGCTCTTGCCCAGCAGGGCGACGAACTCACCGGCGGCGATGTCGACGTCGAGCCCGTCGATGACGACCTTGTCCTGATAGGCGCGGCGCAGGCCACGGACCCGGACGAGGGACGCTCCCCCGGCGGACGCGGCATCCGCGGTCTCCCGCGGGACGGTGGCGGGCTGGGATGTCATTACCTCGCGTTCCCTTCAACCAGGTGTTCGGCTGGCAACCAGGTGTTCGGCAAGGCCGTGGAGCCGGGCCGTGCCGCCCGCGGCCCCTGCCCCAGACAGTGGCCGCTTCAGACGATGGCCGCGGCGGACGGCGCTACAGCTTGACGGCGTGGTCGGCGACGACGAGCTTGCCGGACAGCACCTTGTGGTCGGTCATCCAGTCCGCGCCGTACTGGAGCTTCTCGATCGCATCGTCGTCGATCAGCTTGAGCTTTGTGACGACCCTGTTGGCCGTCAGCTTCTGCAGGACGCCGTCCGGGTAGTTGGCCGCGGCGGTCTGGATCCGCACCGTCTCCTCTATGTGGTTCGCCTGCCACTCGTACTCCGCCACGTAGGCATTGATCACCTTGCGGACGAGGTCGGGGTTCTTCTCGGCGTATTCCCGGCGGACCAGATAGGTACGGAAGTCCAACTGCCGGGGCAGCTCGTCCTGGTCAACGAAGATGGGGACGGCGCCGTAGGTGACCTCGGCCTGCTCCCGCGGGCCGGACCAGATAGACCAGGCGTCGACCTTCCCCGTGGAGAACGCCGGTCCCGCGTCCGGCGGGTTCAGGTACACGAACTTCACCTGGTCCTTGGGGACGCCGTATTTCTCCAGGGCCGCCACCAGCAGGAACTCCCCGAGCCCGGCCTTGTTCACCGCGACCGACTTCCCTGCCAGGTCCTTCACCGAGCGGATTCCCGACTTCGGCAGGACGAGGATCGCGCTGGTCCGCGGCGACGACTCGCCGAATCCGACGTAGACCAGCGGGGAGCCGGCAAGAATGGCGGCGTCCGCCGGCGTGGAACTTCCCCCGAAGCTGAAGTCCGCGCTGCCTCCGGTGACCGCCTGCATGGTCGGGGCGTGGTTCGGGAAGGGGCCGAGCCACTGGACCGCGATGCCCTGCGCCCGCAGGTTCTTCTCCAGCTCGCCGCGTTCCTTCTCCGGCGACCCCGTCCCGAAGGTCAGCCGGACCGTGCTGGTGTTGCCGCCGCCGCTGCTGCTGTCGTCCGAGCCGCAGGCGGCCAGCGGGACTGCCAGCCCGGCCGCGGCGACGGTGGACAGGAAGGTCCGCCGGGACAGGCCGCGCCGGCCGATCACCACGTGCCGGCCGGTGCCGGCACCGGCGCCACGGGCGACGGTCGGAGTCCACAGGGAGTTCGCAGGAGACATCGGCTTTCCTTTACAGCACGAGACCATTCAATGGCCGACAGTTGTATTGACTACCTGGTGCGGCGGCGCACCTGGAAATTGCGCAGGTGGAACCGATGTGACCGGAACAGATGTGACCGGAACGGGTGATATCGGAACGGGTGATATCGAAACAGCTGGTCAGGCCGGAACGGCCGGGATGCCTGGTGTCCGTGGGCCGCGCGGGCCGGTGGCACGTCGTAAGAACAGCCGGCCGGCCGTGGCCGTGATCAGCTCCGGGCGTTCGCGTAGTTCGGGTGCCAGGAGAGCAGCCGACGTTCGAGTACCCGGGCGGCCAGGTCGGAAAGAATTCCGATGGCCGCGTAGATCAGTATCGCCAGCACGATGACGTCGGTCCGCAGGAATTCACGCGCGTCCATCGCCATGAAACCGATGCCGGAGTCGGCGCCGACGGTTTCGGCGACCACCAGGGCGAGCCACGCGGTGGTGATGGCCAGGCGGATGCCGTTGAGGATCGAGGGCAGCGCGCCCGGCAGCACGATCCGGCGGATGAGCTGACGCTGGGGCAGGCCGATGACCCGCCCGAGCTCAAGGAGTTTGGGATCCACCTGCCGGATACCCAGCACGGTGTTGAGGTAGATCGGGGTCGCGACACCGAGCGCGACCAGGAAGACCTTGCCGGACTCGCCGACCCCGAACCACACGATCACCAGCGGCAGGATCGCCAGGAAGGGCACCGCGCGGATCATCTGGATCGGACGGTCGAGCACCGCGTCCGCGAGCCTGGAGAAACCGACCGCGACGCCCAGGGCGAGGCCGATCCCGCCGCCGATCACGAAGCCGGTTGCCGCCCGCCGCAGGCTGATCAGCGCGTCCTTCGGGAGCTGGCCGCTGGCGGTGAGCTCCCGGGCGGTGGACAGCACCTTCGTCGGCGCGGGCAGCACCTGCGTGGAGATCACCCCGCTGCGGGCGAAGGCCTCCCAGATAACCAGTAGCACCAGCGGGCTGAGCCAGGAGATCAGCCGGTAGGGCACCCCGATGCCCCGGCGGCCCCCCGCCGGGGCGCTCCTGCCGGCGGGGGGCCTTCGGCCGGGCCGCCGGCGTCGACGCCGGCACCCGCCTCGGGCGTGGCACCCGCCTCGACACCGGCGTCGGTCTCGGCCCGAACAGCCACGTCGGGCCCGACGTCGGTGCTGTCCCGCGGGCCGCGGGCCACGGGATGCGTCTGCACGATCGTCTGGTCTGCCATGATTCTTCCTGGTCTCTCTACGGACGGTGACCGACAACGGCTGTCATGGTTGGTCACCCGCCATGACGCGACATCCGGGGCGTGACGGGCGGGCCCGGCCGAGGCGGGCCGTCAGGGGCACGGCTAACGGCGGTGGGGGCTGACGGCGCTACGGCTAATGGCGGTTGGAGGACGGTGGACGTTCCGGTGCCGGAAATCGGCCGCCGGCAGCCCGGGGAAGTCAGGAATGTACGGTCGTGGGATCCGTGAGCGACGGGTGACCCGGCGGATCGACTCGCCCTGCCCGAGCTAGGCTCGACAGAACGAACAGCGACAGCTACACACCAACGCGTAGTCCACACACCGACGGCGAATCAGTGGTGTGCGCGGCGACATAACTGTGGACTTTCGGGGAAACAGCCAGTAATCGTCAAGATGATCGGAATATGGCAGAAATCATAGTTCTCCACCTTGACGGTGGGGAAAGTTGTCAACTGTCCCGACGACAAACAGATGATCGCGACCGAGCGTGCATGGCCGGAGACTGATACGACAGAGAAGGCTCGACCGGGAACGTTCGACGATGTGAATCCGACGCCGCCGCCGCGGGGCAGCGGTTCCCCGCCGCGGGCGGATCCCCGTCGTCCGGTGTGGAGAATCCCGCAAGGACGCGGTGGGGGCACCGGGGACGCGCCGCGCGTTCCCCCGCTGTCAGCCGCTACCGGCGCCGGGATGACCGCCGAGGGGATGGCCGCCGTGCGGCTGATCGCTCCGGATGCGGCCGGGCCGGAGATGACCGGTCCGGTTGTAGTCGGCCAGGCGCAGGCGTCCGGTGTCCGCCACCCAGCGGGTGACGGACGCGTTGGCGACCGAACCGCTCAGCGCCACCAGTTCGCTCTCGGTCAGGCCCTCGAGGACGAACCGGAGTATGATCACGACAGCGTCGTGCGCGGCGACGAGCACCCGGCGGCCGGCCTGTTCCCGGCAGACGTCCCGCAGGAAGCTGCGCAGCCGCAGCGCCACGTCGGTGAGGGACTCGCCGCCCGGCGGCCGGTAGTAGAGCTCACCGAGATGGGCCCGCCGCCGCACCTCGTCGGGGAACCGGGCCTGCCTGGCCGCCGCGGGCAGCCCGCTCAGCACACCCGTCTCGCGGTCCCGCAGCCGCTCGTCGAGGACGGGTGGGGGCACCGCCCGGCCGGCACGTGCCAGTTCGTCCCGCACGATGTCGGCGGTGTCCCGCGCCCGGACGTACGGCGAGGACTCGATGATCTGCGGGATGCGTTCCGGCGGCAGCGAGGCGAACCAGCGGCCGAGGTCGCCGGCCTGCTCCCGGCCGAGCGGCGACAGCGGGATGTCGGGATTCCGCTCGGTGATGCCGGCGTCCTGGCTGCCGGCGGCATCGGCCGCGGCGAGGGCCGCATTGCCGGTACTCTGCCCGTGCCGCACCACGACGAGTTCCGCCGGCACACCCCACGCGATGGCATCATCCGTTGTCGCTATGTGCATGATCACAGAGTATCCGCGATACTCGAACCACGGCCGAACCACAGCCGCGACAATCGAGTCGTGATTCGTCCCGGAACCGGCCGGAACCCCGGGCGGGACGGACCCGATCCGTGCTGCCCTGAAACATGGGCAGGACGAAACCCGGGCGATCACACGATCAGCGGAGGGCCGCTCGACGCAACGTCAACCGGAACGTCAGGCAGATGCGCGACACCACACCTGTAACGGCGCCGTGAAATCGAGATCACAGATGCTCATGCAATCGACAACGGGTAGACAGTACCGATGAGCACTTTCCGCGTGTGGGTGCCAGATGCCAAGACGGTGAGTGTAACCACCAGCACGGACGGTCGCGAAACCGTTCACGAAATGATGACCGACGAGGGCGGCTGGTGGTGGGTCAACGTGCCCGCGGCCGGGCACGGCACCGACTACGCCTTCCTCGTCGACGGCGACGTCGACGAGCTGCCCGACCCCCGCTCGGCCTGGCAGCCGGACGGCGTCCACGGCCGCTCGCGCCTGGTCGACCACTCGCTGTTCTCCTGGTCCGACAACGCATGGCGGGGCATCACGCTCGCCGGCAGCGTCCTCTACGAGCTGCACATCGGCACGTTCACCCCGCAGGGCACCTTCGACGCGGCCATCGCACGGCTCGACCACCTCGTGGCGCTCGGGGTCGACGCGGTCGAACTGCTGCCCGTCAACGCCTTCGCCGGCCGGCACGGCTGGGGGTACGACGGCGTGGACCTCTTCGCCGTGCACGAGCCCTACGGCGGCCCGGACGGGCTCAAACGCTTCGTGGACGCGGCCCACAACCGGGGCATCGGTGTGATCATGGACGTAGTCCACAACCATCTCGGGCCGGACGGCAACTACCTGTCCCGCTTCGGCCCCTACTTCACCGACTCCCATGTCACGCCCTGGGGGCCCGCGGTCAACCTCGACGCGCCCGGTTCGGACGAGGTCCGGGCCTTCATCGTCGACAACGCGCTCGGCTGGCTGCGGCACTACCACTGCGACGGCCTGCGGCTGGACGCGGTGCACGCCTTCGCCGACAACCGGGCCGTCCACCTGCTGGAGGAGATCACCACGGCGGTGCACGGGCTCGCCGCCCAGCAGCGCCGGCCGCTGTTCGTCATCGCCGAGTCCGACCTGAACGACCCCCGGGTGGTCACCACCCGCGAAGCCGGCGGACACGGCCTGGACGCGCAGTGGTGCGACGACGTCCACCACGCCCTGTGGGCGGCCCTGTCCGGCGAACGCCAGGGCTACTACAGCGACTTCGGCGGCCTCGCCACCCTCGCCAAGGCGATGGAGCACGCGTTCGTCCACGACGGGACGTACTCGACGTTCCGGGGACGCTCCCACGGCCGTCCGGTGCCGAACCACCTGCCCGCCCACCGTTTCATCGTGTTCCTCCAGGACCACGACCAGGTCGGCAACCGGGCGATCGGCGACCGGGCGAGCGCGACGCTGAGCGCCGGCCTGCTCAGGGTCGGCGCCGCGCTGCTGCTGACCTCCCCGTTCACGCCGATGCTGTTCATGGGCGAGGAGTGGGGCGCGACCACGCCCTGGCAGTTCTTCAGCGACCACGACGCGCCGGGCCTGGCCGACGCCATCCGCAAGGGCCGCCGCGGCGAGTTCGCCGCGCACGGCTGGGGGCCCGACGAGATCCCCGACCCCCAGGACGAGGCGACGTTCGTCCGCTCCAGGCTCGACTGGTCGCAGCTCACCGCCCCCCGGCACGCCGGGCTGCTGCAGTGGTACCGGCGGCTGACCGCGCTGCGCAGGACCCTGCCCGACCTCACCGACCCCGCCCTGCCGTCGGTGCACTGCACCTTCGACGAGGACGCCCGGTGGTTCGTGCTGCGCCGTGGGCAGGTCGCCGTCGTGTGCAACCTGTCCGACCGGCGCCAGCCGGTGCCGGTCGAGGGAGTTCCCTTCGACATCCCGGCCGCCTCCGCCACCGGTTTCACCTTCATGCCAGGACGCATCGAACTGGACGCCGAATCAGTCGTGATCGCCCGACTGCTCTGAACACGCCGGGACCCGTCCCGCCGGCCCGGCGGGACGGGTTTCCCGCAGGCTGCGTTTCCCGCACGCTGTGTTTCCCCGCAGGCCGGGAAATCCGTCCCGCGGGCGGCATGAATCCGCGTGGGGACGCGCGCCTCGGTGCGCCTCGCGAGCCGCGTGCACTCGTACCCGATCCGTACTGACGCACGCTGACGCGCGCGAATCCGCGCCAATATGCGCCGGTCCGCGCCGGTTACCGCCGGTCCTGCTCCTCGGACCCGGACAGCACGAGATACAACAGCCCGAGGATGCAGACGGCCAGTACCAGCACGACGACCAGCAGAACGACGTAGTCCGTCATCCGTCCCCATCCCCCTCCGGGTCGCCCTCGACACGACAGGCCGGCAACGACACGGACCCGGCCGTGGCCACCGCCCGGCTGTCGGTCGGCTCCCCGCGCGGCGGCGTCCGCCGATGTCCGTCGACAGCTGTCGGCGATGTCCACCGGCATTCGCCGACGGTACATCCACCGGCACGCCTGGCCGGCCCGGTGCGTTCGACCAGCATGGCGGCAGAGAACAAGTGTCCCGCCACCGGTGCGACGGGACAACCACCGGGACGTGCCCGCCCGCGGGGCACGCGGCACCTACGCGAAACGTGGGACAGCGGGAATGGGGGCGTGCCCGCCCGCGGGGAACGCGGTCAACCGCCCAGACCCGGGCAGGACCGTCGTGACGCTGCCCGCCGGCCGTTCTTCACGGCCGGCCTCGGCTCGTCGGGGCAGGGCCCCGCCCGTAGGAACGGCCGGTCCGCGGCCAGGCCGCTCTACGCGGCCGGTCGGCCGCCGCTGCTCGCCGAGCCTTCCCGGACGACCATCTCGTCGGCGCCGCCGTCACGGGCGAGCGCGGACAGCCGCGACACCGCGCGCTGGAACTTTTTGCGGTGCGGCCCGGCGAACATCTCCGGGGAGAACAGCTCGTCGAAGGGCCGGCCGGACACCGCGACGGGCACCGACCGGTCGTAGAGCCGGTCGGCGAGGACGACCAGCCGCAACGCCACCGCCTGGTCAACCACCTGGGCCACCCCGTGCAGGCAGACCAGGCCGACATCGTCGACCAGCGCGCCGTAGCGGGACGGGTGCAGTTCGCCCAGGTGCGCGCACAGGCTGGCGAAGTCGTCCTCGCTGGCGGTGGGGGTGGCCGCGGCGCGGCGGCTGACCTCCTGGTCGCCCAGGGGCACCGGGGGCTTGGGCAGGCCGCGGTGCCGGAAGTCCTCACCCTCGACCCGCAGGACGTGGAACTGCGCGGACAGCCCCTGGATCTCGCGCAGGAAGTCGTCGGCGCCGAACCGGCCGGCCCCGAGATCCTCCGGCTGGGTGTTGCTCGTCGCCGCCAGCCGGACACCGGCCTCCACCAGCCTGGTCAGCAGCGTGGAGACGAGGACGGTGTCACCGGGGTCGTCCAGCTCGAACTCGTCGATGGCCAGCAGCCGCAGGCCGGCGAGCGCGTCCACCGTCCGGGCGAACCCGAGCGCGCCGACCAGGGAGGTGATCTCGACGAACGTCCCGTATGCCTTGGGCCCCGGCACGGCGTGCCACAGCGAGGCGAGCAGGTGGGTCTTGCCGACCCCGAAGCCGCCGTCGAGATAGACCCCGGGGCGGGTGGGGCCCGCGCCGGTGGCGGCCACCGGCCCGCCGTGGCGGGTGCTGCGTCCACTGCTGTTACGACGGCCGAAGCGCAGCAGGCCGCGCCCGCCGGCGGACTCCCCCGCCCGGCCGCCACCGGCGACCCGGCTGGCGAACTGGCCGAGTGCCACGACGGCGGCGGCCTGGCTCGGCTCGGCGGGATCCGGCCGATAGGTGTCGAAACGGACGTCGTTGAACCGCGGCGGCGGCAGCAGGGCCGCGACCAGATCGTCCGGGAGTACCTCAGGATGGCGGTCGACCAGACGTTCCGGCATTTTCTCACCCTACGAAAAAACACCGGGCTGATGTTGTCCCAAGAAGTGTCACGCGAGCGAGCTCACATCTTTTTCGCCCCGAACACTGTGACTTCCGATCTCCCGTGTCCGATCCGGTTGCTTTTCAGGAAGGAACAACGGACGGCGCCGGCCCGGACAACCCGGGAAGGCACGGCACAACCCAGGAAGGCACGGCGGCCTGGCACACCCCGTCGAGAATAGAGTTGTCGGAGTGCGCCACCTGTTGTCCGGCAATGCCGATGTTGTGGCCAGTACCCACGCGGTGGGCAGCGCCGATGCCGCGGACAGTACCGATCTTGCGAGCACTGCCGATCTTGCGGACGGTACCGGCGTCGCGACCAGTGCCGGAGCCGGCGCCGCGGACGCCGTCGACCTGGACGTCTGCTACCGGTTGCCGCCGCTCGCCACCGGGCAGGTGCACGTCCGGTCGAACTTCGTCTCCTCGATCGACGGGGCCACCGAGGTAGACGGCCGTTCCGGCGCCCTGGGCGGGAGCGCCGACCGCCGGGTCTTCCGACTGCTGCGGTGGCTCGCCGACGTCGTCCTCGTCGGCGCCGGCACCGCGGTCGCCGAGGACTACGGGCCGGTCGTCGTCCCGCCCGACCGGCGCGAACGGCGGGTCGCGGCCGGGCAGAACGCGGTCCCGCCGATCGCCGTCGTCTCCGCGGCCCTGCGACTGGAGCCGTCCGCCCGGCTGTTCGCCGCGCCGGTGCGCCCGCTGGTGCTGACCTGCGAGGCCGCGCCCCCCGCCCGGCGGGGGGCGCTCGCGGAGGTCGCCGACGTCCTGATCTGCGGTGAGCGGACGGTGGATCCAGCCGTGGCCCTGCGCGCCCTGGGCGAGCGGGGGCTGGGCCGCGTCCTGTGCGAGGGCGGGCCGTCCCTGCACGCCGATCTTGCGGACGCCGGCCTGCTCGACGAGCTGTGCCTGACCTTCGCCCCGTTGCTCGCCGGCCCCGACCATCTGCGGATGGTCCGCGGCCGGCGCTGGCGGGCCCCGCTGACGATGACGCTCGGTCACGTTCTCGAGGAGGACGGCAACCTGTTCCTGCGCTATCTGCGCCGCTGACCAGCCACGCGACCGCCACGGCGGATCGTGCTCAGAGGAGCATGCCTGCGCCGACCGTGGCCCCGGTGGCCTCGTCGATGAGGATCACGCTGCCGGTCGCGCGGTTGCGCCGGTACGGGTCGAAGCACAGCGGCGTGGTCGTCCGCACCGTCACCCGGCCGATGTCGTTCAGCCGCAGCTCGGCGGCGGACTCGTCCCGGTGCAGGGTGTCGACGTCCACCCGGTAGGCGATATTTTTGATCACGCTGCGGACGGACCGGGTGGTGTGCTTGATCGCGAGCCGGGCCCGGGGCCGCAGCGGCGCGTCCACCATCCAGCAGACCATCAGGTCGACGTCCTGGCCGACCGTCGGCTGGTTCGCCGGCCGGGCGATCATGTCCCCGCGGGAGACGTCCAGGTCGTCCTCGAGCCGGATCGTCACCGACATCGGCGGGAACGCCTCCGCCACCGGCCCGTCGTAGGTGTCGATCGCGGCGATGCGCGAGGTCAGCCCGGACGGCAGGACGATCACCTCGTCCCCCGGCCGCAGGACACCGCCGGCGACCTGGCCGGCGTAGCCGCGGTAGTCGTGCAGCTCGTCGGTGCGCGGCCGGACCACCCACTGCACCGGGAAGCGGACGTCGATGAGGTTGCGGTCGGAGGCGATGTGCAGCTCCTCCAGATGGTGCAGCAGCGAGGTGCCCTCGTACCAGGGGGTGCTCGGCGACCGGGAGACCAGATTGTCCCCACCGAGCGCGGAGATCGGGATCGTCGCCACGTCGACGATCTCCAGCTTGGCGGCGAACGCCCGGAACTCGTCCTTGATCTTCTCGAACACGGCCTCGTCGAAACCGACCAGGTCCATCTTGTTCACGCACAGGACAAGATGCGGGACCCGCAGCAGCGACGCGAGAAAGGCGTGCCGCCGGGTCTGCTGGAGCACCCCCCTGCGGGCGTCGACCAGCAGCAACGCGAGGTCGGCGGTGGAGGCCCCGGTGACCATGTTGCGGGTGTACTGCACGTGGCCGGGGGTGTCGGCGAGGATGAACGACCGTTTCGGGGTGGCGAAGTAACGGTAGGCGACATCGATGGTGATGCCCTGCTCACGTTCGGCCCGCAGCCCGTCGGTGAGCAGCGCCAGGTCGACATAGCCGTCCCCGCGTTCCCGGCTGGTGCGTTCCACCGCGGCCAACTGGTCGGAGAACAGCGACTTGGTGTCGAACAGCAGCCGTCCGATCAGCGTGGACTTGCCATCGTCGACAGAACCCGCGGTGGCGACCCGCAGCAGTTCTCTCATCACACCTCTCCAGCACGCGTCAGGGCACCCGCAGCCAGCACCCACGGCACATCCGTCACGGCCATCGGGACCGTCACGGCCATCAGCAGCACAGACATCGCAGGACCGGCCATCGCAGGGCCGGAAGAACCAGAACCGGTACGGCCATCAGCGGGCGGCCGTCAGAAGGCCATCAGAAATAGCCCTCCCGCTTGCGGTCCTCCATCGCCGCCTCGCTGACCCGGTCGTCGGCCCGGGTCGCGCCACGTTCGGTGATCCTGGTGGCCGCGACCTCGGCGATCACCTCGTCGATCGCCACCGCGCTCGACTCGATCGCACCCGTGCAGGACATGTCCCCCACCGTCCGGTAGCGGACCTGGCGGGAGAGCACCCGCTCCCCCGCCAGCGGCGGCGTCAGCGCGGTCACCGCGAGCAGCATGCCGTCGCGCTCCACCACCTCCCGGGTATGCGCGTAGTAGATCGACGGGATCTCCAGGTTCTCCTGTGCGATGTAGCGCCAGATGTCGAGCTCGGTCCAGTTCGACAGCGGGAACACCCGGATGTGCTCACCCGGCCGGTGCCGGCCGTTGTAGAGCGACCACAGCTCGGGACGCTGGTTCTTCGGGTCCCACTGGCCGAACTCGTCCCGGAAGGAGTAGACGCGCTCCTTCGCCCGGGCCTTCTCCTCGTCCCGCCGCGCCCCGCCGAAGACGGCGTCGAACCTGTTCTCCTCGATGGTGTCGAGCAGCACCGGCGTCTGCAGCTGGTTACGTGACGCGCCGGGACGGGTGTCCTCGGTGATGGTCCCGGCGTCGATGGCGTCCTGGACGGAGCCCACGACCAGGCGGGCGGACAGCTGCGCGGCCCGGGCGTCCCGGAACTCCATCACCTCGGGGAAGTTGTGGCCGGTGTCGATGTG
Organism: Protofrankia symbiont of Coriaria myrtifolia; assembly: GCF_900634755.1. Taxonomy (NCBI): domain Bacteria; kingdom Bacillati; phylum Actinomycetota; class Actinomycetes; order Frankiales; family Frankiaceae; genus Protofrankia; species Protofrankia symbiont of Coriaria myrtifolia. Next base: position 6,185 of record NZ_CAAAFS010000150.1, on the reverse strand, counting down.
CACCAGCGGGAAGGGCAGCTTCGCCGGCCAGAACGCCTTCTCCGCGACCCGGAGCATGACGATCGAGTCCTTGCCACCGGAGAACAGCAGCGCGGGACGCTCGAACTCGGCCGCCACCTCGCGGAAGATATGGATCGCCTCGGACTCGAGCGTCTGCAGATGGGTGAGCTCGTAGCCGATCGCGGGCACGCGGAATCCCTCGTCGAGAACAGCGGCGAAAGCCGGCGGATGATTCCACCCAACGTAGCCCACGCGGCGGCCCACGGGACAGCGACTCCGGCGGGCATGCGGCGACCAGCGGATGGTTACCTTCAGTCGCCGATCGCCAATCGCTGATCACTGGCTGATGGCCGCCGGCCGGCGGCTGGCCGCTGGCCGCTCGTGGCCGGCCACCAGGCGGCACCGACCAACCGGCACCGGTCAGCCGGCACCAGTCAGCCGACACCGGTCAGCCGACACTGATCAGCCGGCACCAGTCCGTCGGCACCGGTCAGCCGCGGGCGACCAGCGCCAGGATCCCGGCGGCCAGCTCGGGACGGCAGACCAGCAGATCCGGCTGGTACGGATCCGGCCGGTTGTAGACCAGCGCGGATCCGTCGAGCCGGCTGGTGTGCAGGCCCACCGCGCGGGCGACGGCCACCGGCGCGGCCGAGTCCCACTCGTACTGACCGCCGGCGTGCAGGTAGGCGTCTGCCGTACCGCGGACGACCGCCGCCACCTTCGCGCCGGCGGAACCCAGCGGCACGACCGTGCCACCCAGCGCCTCAGCCACCGTGGTGACCAGCGCGGGGGCCCTGGTCCGGCTGGCCACCAGCCGCGGGCCACCACCACCGGCAGGCGGGGCAGGAGCGACAGGGGCGGCGGACCGGGCAGGTACAGCGGACGGCCCGCCGGTCGCCAACGTGATGCCCTGCGCCGGGAGCGCGACAGCGCCCGCGGCCAGCTCGCCGTCCTGCCACAGCGCGACGTGCACCGCCCAGTCGGAGCGGCCCGGCTCGCTGAACTCCCGGGTCCCGTCCAACGGGTCAATGATCCACACCCGGCGGGCGGTGAGCCGGGCGGGGTCGTCGATTGCCTCCTCGGACAAGACCGCGTCCTGGCCGCGGTGACGGGCCAGCGCAGCCGCCAGCAGCGCCTGCGAACGGGCGTCGCCGGCGTCCCGCAGCGCGGCGGGATCGGCGAACCCCAGCTCGACGCGGATCCGCAGCAGCAGCGCGCCCGCGTCGGTGGCCAGCCGCGCCGCCAACGCGGCGTCATCGAGCACGGGAACATCGGCAGGCAGGTCGCGGACGGCCGGACCACCAGATGCCGGACCACCGGATACGGGACCACCAGATACGGGAGCAGCGGATACGGGATCATCGGATGGGGAATCGCCAGGGGCGGGCCCACCCGTGGCGGCGTCTGCGGATATGCCGGGGACTTCCCCGCCGGCGCCCGCCGGCCGCTGGCTGCTCATCAGCGGAAGTGTGCCACCGATTGTGATGGCAGGCGGCGCGCCAGCCCGTCACCAGCGGCGGGATACGCGCGCCAACCGTTACCGTCACCGGTGTGCGTACCACCGGTGAGAGGACCGCACTGCTGGTCGACGAAGCGCGTGCCGCGGAACTGACCGCGGCCTCGCTGCGCTGGCAGTCAGTGACACTGAGCGCTGTTCAGCTCGCGGAACTGGAGCTGCGGCTGTCCGGCGGGTATCCACCACGAGACGATCCCCCACCGGACCACGGACACAACGGCCCGGCCAGCCCGGCCAGGCCGGCCAGCCCGGCCAGCCCGGCCTGGAGACCCTCGGCGGTGGCCTCCCCGGCACCGATCTCCCCAGCGCCGATCTCCCCGCTACCGGGCTCCCCGCCGGCGGCACCGGGACACCCGCCGGCCTCGCCGCTGCCCGCCCACTACCCGGCACCGCAGTACACCGTGGATGCCGGGGACGCCGGTACCCAGGACGCCGAGAAGTTCCAGCCCGGTTCGACGGTCGCCCTGCGGGACTCCGAAGGCGTCATGCTCGCCGCGCTGCATCTGACCGAGGTCGTGGGCTCGGCCCTGTCCGGGACGGTCGAAGGGTTGCGACTGCCCGAGCATCCCGACTATCCGGAGCTGCGCTTCACCCCCGCGGCGCTGCGCGCGGAACTGCTCCGGCGCGGCTGGACCGCCCCGAACGAGCCGGCGCCCGTCGCGGTATGGGCCGACGGCCTGCTGCACACCGCCGACCTGGACCGCATCGAGGCGTTGGGCGCCGCCGGCGGCGCTGTCGTCGTACTCGCCCCGGTCGGTGGAGCAGACCCCGCCGATGCCCGTCACCACCTGCGCATCCGGTGCCTGAAGGCGGCGCTGGCCACGCTCAGCGACGTGCGGGCCTTGCTCGCCCTGGTACCGGTGCAGCCGGTCACCCGCCTGACGGAGTCGGTCGCCTTCGGCCCGGACACCGTCATCCGCTTCGAGACCGTCACGGATGGCGGCAGGCCGACGGCCGCTGGCCACGCGGTGTCCGGCCGGGCCGCCACCGCCGGCCGGCAGCCAGCCGGCCGGCCGGGCACCGGCCAGGAACGAAGCACCGGCCGGGGAGCCGGTGGCCGGGATGGCAGTAGTGGTGGTGGCGGTGGCGACGGCCAGTACCAGCGCAACGCCGGCCAGGAGACCGACGACCGCGACAGCGAGCCTGCCCTCGCCGGGGAGGTGGCCTACCGGACGCAGGTCTGCCTCGCCTACGGATTCAGCGCGATGACCGTGGGCCCGGCGCCCAGCGCCCCCGGCGCGGCCGCGCTGTCGATGCTGCTCGACCGCGGGACGCGGCTGCCCCCGGCGCTGACCCCCCCGGCGGTGGCCGCCGAACTGGTCCGGGCGCAGCCGCCGCGCAGCGAGCGGGGCCTGACCGTGCTGTTCACCGGGCTGTCCGGCTCGGGCAAGTCGACGCTTGCCAAACTGCTCGTGTGCCGGTTGCTGGAACGCGGGGACCGCAGGGTCACCCTGCTCGACGGGGACGTCGTCCGGCTGCACCTGTCCAAGGGGCTGGGATTCTCCCGTGAGGACCGCAATGCCAACGTCCTGCGGATCGGCTTTGTCGCGGCGTCCGTGACCGCCGTCGGCGGCACCGCCGTCTGCGCCCCGATAGCCCCCTATGACGACGTTCGCCACCAGGTCCGGACGATGGTCGAGGACAGCGGCGGCGGGTTCGTCCTGGTCCATGTCGCCACCCCGCTTCAGGTCTGCGAGGCCCGGGACCGCAAAGGCCTTTACGCCAAGGCCCGCGCCGGCATCATCCCGACCTTCACCGGCGTCTCCGACCCCTACGAGGAACCCACCGACGCCGACATCGTGATCGACACCGTGGACGCCTCCCCCCACGACGCCGTCCAGACCGTCCTCAGTCACCTGCGCACCGACGGTTGGCTGGCCCCCTGACCCACCCGCGCCAAAGACCCCACATCAGCGCGCCGGTCAGCCGGTCACAACCTGTCCGACACATGAAACCTGTCCGACGTGCGAAAGCGAGGGCGGAAACGGCTGCCGTGGTGACCGTTTGTTCCCTCACTTTCACAGTCGAACATTTCTCGATCATGGATTTTCGGCGGACGGCGCCGACGGGGCATGCGGGGTGCACGTATGGCCGGGCCTGTGTGGCCGGGCGTGTGGTCAGCGTCGTATGGTGCGAGGGATGGCCATATTCGAGGAACGATGCCGGGTGTTGCGCCATCCGGGTGGCCGGTGCCGGGCGGGGCATGGCCGGCAGTGATCCGACCAAGTGGTCTGACAGATCAGCGGTCCGACAGACCAGCGCCCTGAATCAGCGCCCCGAAGGAGAACACCCCACGTGGATCTGGCGCTGGGCGGGAAGATCGCACTGGTGACCGGTGGTTCCCGCGGGATCGGGCGGGCCGTCGCGCACCGGCTCGCCGCCGAAGGCTGCGGGGTCGGAATCTGCGCCCGCACCCGCGACGATCTCGCCGCCGTCGAGGGTGAGCTTGGGCGGTTGGGCGTCCCGACGTTCACACACACCGCGGACGTCACCGCCGCCGGCGGGGTGGAGGAGTTCGTCGACGGCGCGGCCGGCGCCCTCGGCGGGGTGGACCTGCTGGTCGCGAATGTCGGCGCCACCGTGGGCGGCGGCCTGCTGGAGTCGACGCCGCGGGACTGGGCGGACACCTTCGAGCTCAACGTCGGTCACGTCGTGCGCGCGGTCCGCGCGGCCGTCCCACACATGCGCCACCGCTCCGGCGGGGCGATAGTGGTCATCGCGTCGATCTCCGGGTGGAAACCGGCCCCACGCGCCCAGTACGGCGCGGCCAAAGCCGCCGAAATCTACCTGGCGGGCGCCTTCGCCTGTGAACTCGCCGCCGACAACATCCGTGTCAACACCGTCAGCCCGGGCTCGATCCTGATACCGGGCGGCGGGTGGGAGGCCTACCGGCAGCGCAACCCCGCTTCGTTCGCCGAGTTCGAAGGCCGGAACTTCCCCGCCGGCCGCCTCGGTACCGCCGAGGAAGTCGCCGACGTCGTCACCTTCCTGCTCTCCGACCGCGCCCGCTGGATCAACGGCGCGCACATTCCCGTGGACGGCGCGCAGGGCCGCCCCACCGCCAACGGCTACTGACCACGACGCGGCCACTGACCGCAACATTTTCGGATCATCGAATTCGATTCGATCAAACGACCGGCCAACACCTGAAGATGAGCGACAGGGCGAGCCGAGATGGCGGACCACCGGCAGGAGGAGAGCAGGTGCCGCTGATCCGTTCACGCACAGCTGGACAAACGGAACCTGTTCGTCTCGGAGCGAATCTCGGCGAACTGGACCGATTCTCGGTGAAGTTGTCAAGCTGATCGTGCTATGCGGCGGCAGCGGTAAGGGGCGGTGGTGCCGGCTGGCAACAGCGGTTGTCGCGCAGCGGCGCCCAGAGCACGTTGACGCTGCGGCGTGCGAGGACGAGGTCTGGCTGCCGCTCCGAGGCGATGACGACATCGTGGATCGAGACGTAGATCGAGACGCGGGCCGAGACGCGGGCCGCGGTCCAGGGGCCCTCGATAGCCGTAAGTAACTCTAAATATCTATATGGACACCTTCCGCATACAGTCCGGGATGTACGTGCGTGGAGAGCCGAGAGACTGACCGCCATTGGGGTGGAAATGTCCAAATAAGCGACTATATTCGTACGTATGTTCGATACCGAGGTGAGCGATCCGGCCCCGGTCGCTACGGCCGCTCCGACCCCGGCCGCTCCGGTGAGGTGTGCTGGCTGCGCGGGGTGTGCTGGCCTGCCGGCAGGGGAGGGCGATGACGCGGCCGGGGCCCGTCGTCGGCACGCCCACGCCCGCGAGGATCGACAGGTCCATCTTCGCCCCGCCGAGGACGGCATGGCCGAACTGTGGGCGCTGCTGCCCGCGGTCGATGCCCAGGCCGCCTACCAGCGCCTCGACGCCCTCGCCCGCCAAGCCGTCGACAGCCCGGACGAGACCCGTGGCATGGGCGCCCGCCGCGCCGACGCGTTCGTCGACCTGCTCCTCGGCCGTGACCGCGGCAGCGACGTGACCATCGAGGTCGGGGTACTCGTCTCCGCCGCCGCCCTCGCCGGCGACGGACATTCCACGAGTAGCGAACAGGGCACCAGACGCATCAGCATCAGCCGTCCCCGGAACAACCGTCTCAAGGATGGACGCCCCAGGAACGGACGCCTCCACAACAGAAAAATCCGGAACAGTAACATCAGCGACAGCCGTCACGGGGACAGGTGGGAACGGTGTGAGAAGAAAGAGCAGCAGCCACGATCCGGGCACGAACAGAACCGGACGGGACAGCGTTCCAGATATCGGCCCGCCGCCCTTCTGAGATCGTCCTGCCGCCGCTTTCCAGAGGCGGCATGGAAGCCGTAGGTGGATTCCGTCGTGATGGCAGCGGGACTCATCTACGGGCGCGGAAGTTATAGGTAGAAAGGGTCGCGAGAACAGCGATTTCTACCGGCGGCTGGCGGATGCCGGTCGAGAGAGGTCCGTCGGCCGGGCAGGTCAGCGCGGGGCGGGTGACTACGATCAAGATCGATCCGGCCAGTCGCGGCTCACGCCCGGCGTGCGCTCAGCCCTACCGGCTGTCTGGCTCTGCCGGCTGCCCGGTCACGGTAACAACACCAGAAGACGGGCGTCGGACATTTCAGACGAGACAGGTGGCGAAACGTAGGTTCCTACTACTAGAC
>NZ_CAAAFS010000149.1:0-2428 GCF_900634755.1 Protofrankia symbiont of Coriaria myrtifolia | reverse complement strand
TAAGCGCCATTGTGCCATACGCCGTCGTCGCCGCGGAACCGCCCGCTGTTGCCCTGGTTCATGTGAACGTCGTGGATGCCGTTGCCGGACAGGAAACCAAATATCTTGTCAGGGGTGTTCGGCTCCGGCCCCCAGCGCTGCCCGAACGCGTACACCCGCGCCGCCGGATCCGCGATCGCACGGATGACGAAACGGTGGAGCCTGTCGGCGAGGTCGTTGTCCGGACCGGGCTGTGTCGCCGGCAGCGGCCGCATGTCGAGACGGTTGAACAGGTTGCCCCGGATGTAGTCCAGAGCCGGTCCGCCGGGCCGGCTGGAAAGCGTGGTGAAGCCGTCGGGAAGGGCCTGCAGCAGCCGCAGGACCGGATGCCGGAAATCCTCGTCGGCGACGAACAACAGGTCCGCCGGCTGCTGGCTGGACAGCACGTTGACCGCGATCCGGAAATCGTCGCCAGCGGCCCGTAAATGGATCTGGTAACGCGGGGTGCCGGTCCCGCCTTCGGCACGTTCGTCGACGACCTGCCCGACCAGCACCCCATAGCCGCGCAATGGCATCCGTTCTCCTCCGAACGCTTGGGCCAGTCCCCCGACCGCCTGCCGTAGTTCTGTCACCAACCGCCATCCGGAATGCCACGAAAGCGTAAACAGACCGCCTGTCACCGTCAACCGATACCGAGTCGGCCGACAAGGGAGTTGACCGATGGCAGGCCGGTCGATCGATATGAGTCGGCTCCGCTACGGATCGGCCGACGTAACAGTCAGGTCCGGGTGCCGCGACGGGTGGATCGGCGACACGCCACACCCGCCGCGACACAGCCAGCATGTGTCGCACCAGCAATCGATCACAGCCGGCGCATACGCCGGCAGCAGTCGACGAAGGCCCGCGAGACGCTGTCGAGCGGGACGCCGGTGAGCACGCTGTCCGCCACGGCGTTCGCGGCGTACGCCACGGCCAGCGCCCGGGCGGGGGCGTCCAGCACCGGCCACGGGTCGGCGTCGGGCGGCACGGCCCGACCACCGGCAGCCGTGTACCCGCGCAGGAACCGGCCCCACGCCGCCGGCGCCAGCACACCGGCGGCGTACCAGGCGGCCGGCCGGGCGAGATCCCATACCGGGTCCCCGGCGCCGAGGTCGTCGACATCGATGATCCGCAGCCCCTGGCCGTCGAGCCGCAGCAGTTGACCCAGATGCCAGTCCCCGTGCACGAGTACGCCCCCGGCTGTGGGGGTGGGGGGCACCCGGGTCGAGTAGTGGGTCATGCGGGTCGTATGCGTCGTACGAGCTGTGTGGGTGTGACTCGAGCACGGGCGGGCACCGGGCCCAGGCCCAGGCCCGGTCCCGGCCCCGCGGTGGGTACCGGCCGTTTCCCCGGGCGGGAGCGTCGCGTACGCGGCAAGAACCTCCCCCACGGCAGGGTCGTTGCCGGCCGAGGCGGGCAGCCCGGACAGCTTCGCCATCGCGCGCTCCACGCCCCGGCGGACCCTCGCCGGCGGGACGGGCCCCCGCGGGGGTACCGCGTGCAGCCGGGCGAGCAGGGCTGCCGCCTGCTCCCACGGCAGATCGTCGACGGCCGTCTCGGGCACCGCCGTGGGATCCTCCGGATACAGGGGTATGCCCACCGGCCAGGCACTGACAAGCCGGCCGCGGGCCTGAGTGAGCAGCCCTGGAGCGTCCGCGCCCGGAATGGGCAGGGGCGCAAGCAGGCTGTCGCTCAGCCGGGGATCGGCCGCCAGCCGTAACCGCAGCGCAAGCTGCGCCGGATCTGTCCCCGGCGCGTGGGCCTTGAGGACGGCGTCGCCGTAACGCACCAGCAGCCTGTCGTGGCGGGCGGAGAGGACGACCGCGGCGGCTGGCTCCCGCTCCCCCACGATCCGCCGGCCGACCGCCGTCAGCGCGGCGACCAGCCCGGCATCGGCGGATCCGCCATCGGTGCGCTCACCCATCCGCAGGCCCGGGAGTCGGACGCTCGGCGTTCACGAACCGATTCAACCAGCTACCCCGGACCGGCGGCGAACACCAGCCAACGGGCACCGGACGGCCGGATACCGGGCAACCGGGGCGGGCCCGGTCCGCATACGCCCATACCTGGCCTCGCCTCGGATACTCGGATACACAGCCGCCAGAGGCACGGCCACTCCGACGGACGGTCAGGTCCGCGCATGCCCGGACCTGACTGTTCCGTCCCTGCGTCGCCACCGTTACCCTGCGGTCGCGGGCATGCTCGTGTCGGCCTCAGGGGGTTGCGGAACGTGGTGGATGCCGGGGTGGGGGCGGCGAGCGGGGTGCGCGTGTTCATCTCCTACGCGCACGACTCGCCGGACCACGGCGACGCGGTGCGCAACCTCTGGCTGCTGTTACGCCGCTGCGGCGTGGACGCGAAGCTGGACGTGGTGGCCGCGCAACAGCCCCGCGACTGGACGCTGTGGATG
>NZ_CAAAFS010000148.1:0-2633 GCF_900634755.1 Protofrankia symbiont of Coriaria myrtifolia | reverse complement strand
CCCCGCCCAGGGGCGGGGCGCGCGCTTCGAGGGCCTGCTCATCCGGGACGAGTTCTACCGGGACGAGACGGCCGGTCGGGCGAAGTTCCTCTCGGTGCTGCTGCCCGGCCGTTCGACCGAGGACATTCCCGCTTTTCTCAGCCCGTCCGCGGGAACGCATTATCGGGTCACGGACTTCACCCAGGCCGGGATCGAACCGCTGTTGCGGCTGCTGACCGCGCAGCCAGCGGAAACAGAGCCGCCTATCGGGACGGTGCCGGTGCTGCCCGCCCGACCCACGGTGATCTCCGGCAGAACCATCGAAACCACCGGAACCGGCGGGGCCAGTGCTACCGCTGAAACCGGTGCGACCGGTGCGACCGGTGCGACCGGTGCGACCGGTGCGACCGGTACGACCAGCGCGACCGGTGGGACTGGCCTGGCTGCCAGACCAGTGGTGTTCGTCAGTTACACAGAGGCGGACGAGCGGTGGGCCGCGTGGATCATCCATCAGCTGGCGGCCGAGGGATACCGGCCGCGGGCGACGACGTGGCAGCCGCCACCGGGCGAGGGAGCCGCCGCCTGGCTGCGCCGGGAGCTTGCCGCGGCAGCCTTCGTCCTGCCCGTTCTCTCCCCGGACTACGTGAACTCGGACTGGGCGGCGGCCGAATGGCAGGCCGCGCTCGCGACGATGACCCGGGACGGGCGTCCCCTTCTCGTGCCGGTCCGCGTCGCGCCGTGCGAGGCACCGCCGCTGCTTCGCGGTGTCGGCCGGGTCAGCCTGGTGGAGCAGGCGCAGGCGCAGGCGCGCCGTACGCTGCTCGACGGCCTGTCCGCCGCCGCCGGTCGTTCGGCGCAGCCGGCGCTGCCGCCGGCCTACCCGGGGCTGGTGCGGGGGCCGGCCCCCGCACCAGCGGATGCCGACGGCGCCGAGCCGCCGGCCTACCCGGGCCCGGCCCCACAGAAGATCACGTCGGTGTTCGTGCGCTGGGTGGAACAGGCCGCCCGGGTCCGCTACCCGGACGCGACCATCCAGCGAATGACGGCCGACAACGGGACCGTCTACTTCGACGTGAACGGCCTGCGGGACGGCGAGTGGCAGCGTTGGCCGGTCGGGATCAGTGCGGACGGGCTTGACCAGGACACCCTGGCCGCCTTCTACGAACAGGTCGTCGTCCGGTACGAGTTGTTCGTCGGCGAACCGGTCGAGTCGGAGCTGGTGTACGGGGGAGCGCTCGCCGAGCAGGGCCTCGTCGGCCAGGCCCGCCGGCGGTGGATCCGGGTGCGCAGCCTGGCCCAGTTCGAGGGACGGTGGGATCCGCGCCGTTACCTGCTCCGCCAGACCGCCCGGTTGGAGACCGACCCGGCCTACCCGCCCTCGCTGTACGTGCCGCAGCGGTCGGTCCTCGCCGACGGCGTGGCGGAGACCGCCGCGCAGGACGACGTGCTCGCCGCGGCCGTGGACTGGCTCGACGTCGAGGAGGCCCGCTTCCTGCTGGTGCTCGGCGACTTCGGGCACGGCAAGACGTTCCTGCTGCACGAACTGGCCCGCCGCCTGCCGGCCGAGCGTCCCGGCATGATCCCGATGCTGGTCGAGCTGCGGACGCTGGAGAAGACCCACAGCGTCGCCGACCTGCTCTCGCTGCACCTGACGAAGACCGGGGAGCACGGGGTCGACGTCCGGACGGTCCGCCGGATGCTGGAGCGCGGCCGGATCATCCTGCTGCTCGACGGCTTCGACGAGCTCGCCCTGCGGGTGACCTACGACCGGGCCGCCGAGCACCTACGCATGATCATGTCGGCGGTGACGGGCCGGGCGAAGGTGGTGCTGACCAGCCGTACCCAGCATTTCGCCAGCGACGACCAGTGGCGGACCGAACTCGGCGAGCTGGTGCGGCGCCACACCGCCAGCCGGCAGATCCGGCTCGTCGACTTCGACCAGCGGCAGATCCGGGAGTTCCTCGTGCGACTGTTCGAGCGCCAGATCGCCGCCGAGGCCCGCGGCGCCATCAGGAACGCGACCGCGGACGCCACCAGGGACACGGCCCGGCACACGACCGGAAACACGGACGCCAACGAGACGCCGACGGGCGCCCCTGACAGGCCGGCGGTGCCGGATTCCCAGCTCCCCGGGCTACTGGCGGCACAACAGCGGGCGGACGCCCGGCTGAAACTGATCCACGGCATCCGGGACCTGCGAGAACTGTCCGTAAACCCACGGATGCTGTCGTTCATCGCCGAACTGCCCGAGAGCGACCTGCGCGCGGCCAGCGCGCCCAACGGCACGGTCAGCGCCGCCGACCTCTACGCCCAGCTCGTCGAAAGGTGGCTGGCGAACGAGGTCGCCCGGCGGCGCTTCCAGACGCTGACGGCCGGGCAGCTGCGCCAGGCGGTGGACGCCCTGGCCGTCACGCTCTGGGAGAACGGCGAGGACGCCACCGACCTCGCCGGGCTGTCGGACACCGTCCGGACCGCCCTGACCGATCTGGGCAAGGTCAAACTGGACGCGACGCAGGCCGCGTTCATCGTCGGCTCGGGCAGTCTGCTCATCCGGCGGGAGGACCGGTTCTCCTTCGTCCACCGCTCGGTCATGGAGTTTCTGGCGGCCACGGTGGCCGCCCGCGAGCTCGACGGTGGCCCGCCCCACGGTGGCC
>NZ_CAAAFS010000147.1:0-3844 GCF_900634755.1 Protofrankia symbiont of Coriaria myrtifolia | reverse complement strand
GGCCCGCCCCACGGTGGCCCGCCCGGCGGTGGTCACCGCGCGTCGTCGTTGCTGGCCCGGCGGAACATGTCCCAGCTAATGATCGACTTTCTGGTCGGCCTCGCCGACCGGGCGGCGCTGAGGGGCTGGGCCCAGCGGGTGCTGGCCGACCCGGGCGCCGACGGCGCCTCCCCGGTGAACGCGCTGGGGGTCGCCCGCGCCCTCGGGCTGCCGGTCGCCGGCGCCCACCTTGCCGGCCAGGACCTGCGCGGCCAGGACCTGGCCGGGCGCAACCTGCGCTTCGCCGACCTCACCGGGGCGGTGCTCGCCGGGATCCGGCTGCCCGACGCCGACCTCACCGGTGCCAACCTCTCCGGTGCCGATCTCCACGGCGCCCGGCTGATCCGTCCCATCCTCACCAACGTGCAGCTCACCGGCAGCCGCTGGCAGCGGGCCGCGCTGGTGCACCCACGGCTCGACGTGGCCAGCGCCGCCGCACCCGAACTGGCGGCCGCGGCGGTCCTCGGGCGCGACCGCGTCGAGGCGATGCTGCTGCCACCCGCCCGGGAGCCGCGAAGCATCGTCTTCGCCCCGGACAGCACCCTGCTCGCGGCCTGCTGGGGGCGGCAGGTACTGCTGGTCGACCCCGACGGGCTGCGCCCGCTGCGGACGCTGACCGGCCACACCGGCACGGTGCGCGCGGCGGCGTTCTCCCCCGACGGCACCCTGCTCGCCACCGGCGGCGACGACCGCACGGTCCGGCTGTGGGACACCACCACCGGCCGGCAGACCCGCGAACTGTCCGGCCACACCGGCCCGGTGCGCGCGGTGGCGTTCTCCCCCGACGGCGCCACCCTGGCCACCGGCGGGGACGACACGGCGGTACACCTGTGGGCGGCCACCGCGGAACCCGACAGCCGACAGCCCCGCCGGATCATCGACCACGCCCACGGCAGCCACGGCGCTCATGAGGCCCACGACAGCCACAGGTCGCACGACGCTTACGACAGCCACGGGTCACACGATGCTTACGGGGCTCACGGCACCTACGGGACTCACAGCACCTACGAGGCGCGGGAGGCGGGGGCGCGGGACGACCGTCCGGGCGGGCGCGACCGTGGCGCGCCCAGGGTGCGGGCGGTGGCGTTCTCCCCCGACGGCACTCTGCTCGCCACCGGCGGCGACAACGGCACGGTACGGCTGTGGGAGGCGACGAGCGGACGGCCGGCCAGGGTGCTGCCCGGCCACACCGGCGCGGTGTGGCCGGTGGCGTTCTCCCCCGAAGGCACCACCCTGGCCACCAGCGGGGACGACCACACCGTCCGACTGTGGGACGCACCCACCGGCCAGCAGACCGGTCAGCTCACCCGCCACACCGACCATGTGCACGCGGTGGCGTTTTCTCCCGACGGCACCACCCTGGCCACCGGCGGGGACGACGGCACGGTGCACCTGTGGGACGTCGTCTCCAGCCGTCGGACGGCGATGCTGCACGGCCACGCCAGCGCGGTGCGGTCGGTGGCGTTCTCCCCCGACGGCACCACCCTCGCCACCGGCGGCACGGACCGCACGCTGCGGCTGTGGGATCCGCTGGGCGGCCAGGAGACCGGCCGGCTGGCCGGCCGCGGCGACCCGGTGTGGGCGGTGGCGTTCTCCCCCGACGGCACCACCCTCGCCACCAGCCACAGCACCGCCAGCTACAACACCGCGCACGGCGGTAACGGCGGCCATCCCACCGTCCGACTGTGGGAGGTGACGACCGGACGGCTCACCGGACAGCTCACCCGCAGCGCCGACGCGACCACAGCGGCCGCCGCGGTGACGTTCTCCGCCAAGGGCGCTCTGCTCACCACCGTCCATGCCGACGCCCTGCTGCGCTGGGACATCGTCACCGGCCGGCGTGGCAACCGCCTCGCGGGCCATGCCGGCGTGCCGTGGCCGATGGCCGTGGCGCTCTCCCCCGACGGCACCACCCTGGCCACCGGCGAACCCGATGGCGGCATACGCCTGTGGGACATCGACGCCAGCCACCCGATCGGCCGGCTCACCCGCCCCACCGACCCGACCACCAGCCACGGCGGTGCCGACCAGGCCGACCGAGGCAGCCGGAGCGGCCAGGGCGCTACCAGCCACGGCGGTGCCGGCCGCACCGCCGCCACGGCGATCGCCTTCTCCCCCGACGGCGCCACCCTCGCGGTCGGCGAACCCGACGGCACCATACGTTTGTGGGACATCACCACCGGCCATCCAATCGGCCGGCTCACCCACCCCACCGACCAGACCAGTCCCGACCGGACCACCACCAGCGGCGCTACCGACCGCGGCACAGCCGACCGGACCGGCCACAGCGGTACCGCCCGGGGCAGCGCCGGCGGAGGCGCTGCCGGCAGAGACAGCACCGGCAGGGGCAGCGCCGGCAGAGAGGACGGTGCCGGCCATGGCGGCGACGGCCGCGACGCCGCCGCCATGGCGATCGCCTTCTCCCCCGACGGCGCCGCCCTCGCAGTCGGCCGCGACGACGGCACCGTGCGGCTGTCGACCATCGCCACCGGCCGTCAGGCCGGCCTGCTGACCGGCCATATCGGCGCGGTGCGGGCGGTGACGTTCTCCCCCGACGGCAGCCTGCTCGCCACCGGCGGTGACGACGGCACTGTGCGGCTGTGGACCATCGGCGCTGGCAGCAGTACCGGCAGTACCGTCGCCACCATGGTCAGCTTCGCCGCGGGCGGGTGGAGCGTACTTCTGCCGGACGGCAGTGTCAAGATCGACGGTGATCCGGCGAACTTCCTGTGGTGGGTCGTGAAGCTGTGCCGCCTCGAGCCGGGCGAACTCACCCCGCTCGGACCCGACGCCCCGATTCCCGGGCTCGAGCGCATCCCCCGCTCCCCGATCCACCCGAACGGCCGGAATCGTCGACACTGGTTTCCGTGACGCATTTGCCGGAACCGTCCGGCACCGGCCGCCGCCAGCGGTAAAAAACGATACAGCGACTTTTTCACCGTCCACTCCGCGGTTACGATACATTCGTGCGGAACTTCGGGGGGACGAACAAGGCTGTGACGAACAAGCCAGCCACGAACACGACAGCACGGCAGGACGGATGCCGGCACCGGTACAACGCCGAAAGCCGCCCTGCTTCGGACTCCCGTCCAGGCGTACCCGGTGCCCAGGCAAAGGACCGGTGCGCATGACGTCCTACACGCAGCTGTGCCACCAGGTCGCCGGCATCCGGACGGGTACCGTTCCGGATTGGTTGACGCAGGCCCTCATGGATGCTGCGGCCACCCCCCGGGAGGCGACGGTGCTGCGCCATCCGCTGGGATTCCTGTGTATTCCGGTACGGCGTTTCGAGGAGGGCGGGGTCTGCGTGCACGTGTGGACCCGGCAGGTCCGCGCGGCACGTCCGACCACCTCGTCGGTGCACTGCCACAGCTGAGACCTGCGCAGCCTCGTGCTGGCCGGCGAGGTCCACAACCATCTCGTGCGGATCACCCCCGCGGCCGGGACGCCGCCCACCCACCGCCTCTTCGAGGTGCACAGCCACGGCGACGTGGACGAACTGCGGGCGACCTCGCGCCTGGTGCGCTACGGCCCCGGCACGATGGAAAGCCATCGAGCGGGCGACCTCTACACCATGCCGGCCGGGATGTTCCACTGGACCGAGGTCCCCGGCGGGGAAGCGACCACTCTCATGCTGGCCCGCAACCGCCCGGACCACCGTGATCGGTCGATCGGGCCGCTCCATGCCCGCGACCACTGGGTACGGCGCGGGCGCTGCGACACCACCGAAAGTGGCCAGGCGGCCCGGACCGTCCTGCGCCTGCTCGAGCGGAGGCGACCGGCCGCACGGCCGGTGTGACCGGCG
>NZ_CAAAFS010000146.1:0-13374 GCF_900634755.1 Protofrankia symbiont of Coriaria myrtifolia | reverse complement strand
GCCCGCGGCCGGCGCCGCCCCGTGGTCTGCCCGGCGCTGGCCCGACCCGGAGCCCGCCGGCAACCGGAAACCAACCGAAAAGGACAAAACAATATAAATTTTAACAAAACTCCAAAAAACATCCGATGACGCGGCGTGCCGGTCCTGCCACGCGGTATCCCCTGGGCCATACTGGGCAAATGGTGTCGCAAGCCCATCCGACCCGAGCGGGCAGCCCCCTGGACTTCTTTATCAGCTACTCGGCGGCCAATGAACGCTGGGCGTCCTGGATCGCCTGGGAGCTGGAGAGCGCCGGTTATCGAACCATGATCCAGGCTTGGGACTTCGTTCCAGGCAGCAACTTCAAGGAGTTCATCGACCGCGGGGTGAGCGAGGCAACTCTCGTCATCGCGGTACTGTCCCGCAGCTATATGCAATCCAGGTGGGGGAACCTGGAATGGCAGGTCGCACTGGACCCCGACACCTCGAAAAGCAAGCTCGTCACGGTACGCACGGAGGAGTGCGAGCTCGACGGACTGCTGTCCATGATCACATTTGTCGACCTGGTCGGTGTCACCGACCCCCGGAAGGCTCGCGAGCTGTTACTGAAGAAGGTCTCCGACGCGCTGCGGGGACGCGCGAAACCCGAGACCGGCCCCGGCTACCCGCTCGCGACGGACGCCCAGGCCGTCCCCGCGGCGGAGATCGACGAGCTCGTCCCACCGAGCCGCGTCACCACCCGGCGCCTGCCCGTAGTGGCGCCGGCCTACCCACTGGCGGCGGCCCCGGCACGCGGGCCGCGGCCGTCCGTCACGGTGCTGCACCTTGCCGCGCCGCGGATACCCCGGCGAGGGGCAGACGGTGTCCGCTCCGCCGGGGAGCTGCAGGCACGCCTGTGGGGTGATGTCACGCGGCTCATCCACGCCGGCGCCCCCCACCCGGACCTGCTCGTCGTCACCGGCGACCTGACCAGCACCGGTCACCCCCGGGAGTTCGAGGAGGCGCTGACGTTCCTGGCCGGCCTGCGGGCGCTGCTGAGCCTCGAGGCGCACCGGCTCGTGCTCGTCCCGGGCAGCCACGACATCAACCAGGCGGCCGCCCGCGCCTACTTCGCCAACTGCGACGCCGACGACATCGAGCCGCAGCCCCCCTACTGGCCGAAGTGGCGGCACTTCGCCAACCTGTTCCGGGAGGTCTACCAGGGCATCGAGGGCCCGCTGTTCGACAGCGCGCAGCCCTGATCCCTCTTCCACGTCCCCGACCTGGACGTGGTCGTCGCGGGTCTGAACTCCACCATGGCCGAAAGCCACCGGGACAGCGACCGTTACGGCTACGTCGGAGCCGCCCAGGCGGCCTGGTTCGCCCACCAGCTGCGGCCGTTCGAACAGGCGGGGGTGCTGCGGATCGGCGCCGTCTTCCACCCGCCGGCGCCGCCGGGCGGCGGGCCTGGCGAGCAGGCCGTCGACGAGTCCGCCGTGCTGCGCGACACCACCGCGTTCGACCGGCTCCTCGGCGGCCGGCTGAACCTGCTCCTGCCGGGGCTGCAGTCACCGGGCGCGGGAACGGGGGCGGGGACGGGTGGCACCGGCCCGTCGGCGTCCGGGGCCGCGTCGGTCCCCGGTGCGCTGAAGTCCGGCCTGCCGGTGGTCTCGGCGCCCGCTCCCGGCCGGCTCCAGCTGTTGACGATCGACCCGGACGGCCTGACCCGGTGGACCGACGGTGACGGCCCGGCCCGGCCGGTGGGCGGCACTGCCCGGGCCGGGGCGGCGGGGCGGCTGCGCCGCACCTGGCACGCCGTCGGCACGACCTTCCCCGGCACGGTAAGCGGCAGCGGGTCGTATCCCACGATCAACGTCTCCGAGGCCGGGGGCGGTGGCGATTCCGACGCCGGCGCCCCGCACGAGGCGCCCGACCCGCTCCTGACGCAGCTCGAGCGGATCGCCGACGTCTGCCGGACCCGCTACCACCAGGCCAGGATCCGCCAGATCGGGGGCGCCGTCCCGCATCTGCTGGTCACCTACGACGACGACGGCTACGTTCGGCAGCTGCGCATCGGCGCCCACCTCGGACCGATCGGCCTGGCCGAGGTGGAGGCCTTCGTCCATCACGTGCACGCCCTGGCGCCCGATCTCCACTCGGAGATCGTCACCGACCTTCCGGTGCACCAGACCCTGCGGGAGGAGGCGCTGCGCCGCCGGGTGCGGGTACGCAGCTTCACCGAGTTCCAGGGGCTGCTGGACCTCAGCGACTTCGTGGCGGACCAGACCGCCCGGCTGGTGGACGACCCGCGCTACCGGGCGGAGCTGTACGTGTCGCAGCGTTACCGCGATCTCATCGGCGTGGACCGCGCCGTCCATGAGGGCCTCACGGACGAACTGCTGCGGCTGCTCGGCCAGGACGACGGCCGTTTCATCCTCGTCCTCGGGGACTTCGGCCGGGGCAAGAGCTTCGCCCTGCGGGAGGTCGCCCGGCGCATACCGTCCGAGCTGCCCCATCTGACACCGATCTTCATCGAGCTGCGCGCCCTGGACAAGGCGCACAACGTCGACGGGATGGTCGCCGCCCACCTCGCCCACCACGGGCGGGACTTCATCGACCTGAAGGCGTTCCGCTACCTGCTGCGCAGCGGCCGTATCGTCCTGCTCTTCGACGGGTTCGACGAGCTGGTCAGCCGGGTCACCTACGACCGGGCCGCGGACCATCTCGACACGTTGCTGGCGGCCGCCAGCAACGACGCGAAGATCGTCGTTGCCAGCCGGACCCACCACTTCCAGACCAACTCGCAGGTGTTCACCGCGCTCGGCGCGAAGGTCGGCCTGCTGCCGCAGCGCCGGGTCCTCAACATCGAGGAGTTCGCCCCCTCGCAGATCCGTACCTACCTGGTGAACCGTTACAACGGTGACGAGGCGGCCGCCGACGAACGGCTCGACCTCATCAAGCGGATCCAGGACCTGGGCGGACTGTCCCGCAACCCCCGGATGCTGAGCTTCATCGCCGACCTGGACGCCGAACAGCTCACCAGCGTCGCGAGCGCCCGGCACACCCTGTCCGCGGCCGGGCTCTACCGGGAGATCCTCACCACCTGGCTCAGGGGTGAGGTGGTGCGCACCCAGGGGGTGCCGGGCGCGCCGGTCACCCTAAGCCTTGAGGACCTGTGGACGGCGGTGACGACCCTCGCGCTGCGGCTGTGGGAGTCGAACGAGCCGTTCCTGCGGCTGGCCGAACTCGGCGAGGTCGCGGCCGCCCTCACCGGGCTGGCCGGCGGCAGGCTGTCCGCCCAGCAGACCGTCCACGCCATGGGAGCGGGCAGCCTGCTGGCCCGGACCGACGACGGGCTGTTCGGTTTCATTCACCTGTCGGTGACCGAATGGTTCGTGGCCAACGATGTCGCCCGACAGTTCGCCCGCGGGGTCACCGACCCGCCGCTGCTGTCCAGGCGCCACTTCTCCCAGCTGGCCATCGACTTCCTCTGCGACCTGGCGACCGCGGAGGCGTCCCGGGCCTGGGCCACCCGCGTGCTCGCCGACCCGGACGCCGCGGAGGTGACCAGGGCGAACGCGCTGAAGGTCAGTGCCCGGCTGCGGACCCCCATCCGCAGCGACCTGCGCGGGGTGTCACTGCGCGGCGAGGACCTGTCGTACCGGGAGATGCGGGCGGTGGACCTCACCGACGCCGACCTCACCGACGCCATCCTGACCGGTGCCGATCTCACCGGCGCGGTCATGCGCGGCACCCGGCTGGTCGCCGCCCGCCTCGACGAGGCCGACCTGAGCGGGGCGGACCTCACCGGCGCCGACCTGACCCGCGCCCGCCTGCTCGGCTCCAGCCTGCGGGGGGCCCGCATCGACGGCGCCCGGCTGCGGCAGAGCGCGATCGTCGGAGCGAGCGCGGACCCGGCGCTGCTCGCCGACGCGCGGCGGCAGGGCGCCGCCGTGGCCCCAGGCCAGCAGGTGCACGTCGGTCTCGTACCGTCCGCGCTCGGTGTCTCCTTCGGCTTCGAGACCGGCCGGATCCCGGACCCGGTCGTCTACAGCCCGGACGGCGGGATCCTGGCGATCGCCAGCGAGGAGGGCGGCATCCTCCTCTGCGACGCGGCCACCGGCCGTCCGCTCCAGACGCTGCAGGGCCACCACAGCCGGGCATACATCGTCCGTTACGCGTCGGAGGTGCTGGTCAGCGGCTCGAACGACACCACCGTCCGGTTGTGGGAGCCGACGAGCGGCCGCTGCCTGCACACGCTGGGCGGTCACCGCGACTGGGCCTGGCCGGTGGAGCCGAGCCCAGACGGCAGCCTGATCGCCGTTGGTGACAGCAGCGGCACCCTCCGGCTGTGGGACACCGCCGGCGGCCAGGTCCGCGCGCTGCTGCCCGGGCACGCCTCCCGGGTGTGGACCGCGGCGTTCCACCCGGACGGCAGCCTGCTTGCCACCGGCGACAGCGACGGCACCGTGCGGCTGTGGCAGACCGCGACCGGCCAGCTGCACCAACGGATATCAACCGCGGCGGAGGTCTTCCGGCTGGCCTTCAGCCCGGACGGCAGCCTGCTCGCCACCGCCGGCGACGGTGGCGGCGTCCACCTGTGGGACCCCGCCACCGGCGAACTCCGGGAGGACCTCGTCGGGCACGAACGGGCCGTCTACACCCTCGACTTCCATCCGGACGGCCACCTGCTGGCCACCGGCGACATAGCCGGTGTGGTCCGGCTGTGGGGTGTGGCCGGCGGTACGCAGCGGCGGATCCTCACCCGCCACGGCGCGGCCGTGTACCGGGTCCTGTTCAGCCCAGACGGGACGCTGCTGGCCAGCAGCGACAACAACCGGGTCATGCGGCTGATCGACCCGGCCACCGGCGAGCAGCGCCACGAGCTGACCGGGCACAAGGGGGCGGTCTGGCCGATGGTGTTCCGCCCGGACGGCGGCCAGATAGCGACCAGCAGCAACGACCGGACCGCGCGGCTGTGGGACCCGGTGAGCGGCGCGTGCCGCGTGCTGACCGGGCACGGCCGGCGGCTGAACTCGGTGCGCTTCAGCCCCGACGGCTCCCTGCTGGCCACCAGCGGCAACGACGGCGAGGTGTGGCTGTGGGATCCACGGACCGGGCAGCGTCACGGGGAGCTCACCGGTGCCGCCGACCGTCTCACCTCCGCCATCTTCACTCCCATCGGCCGGCGCATCGCCGCGACCAGCAGCGCCGGTGGTGTGCACCTGTGGAACCTCGACGCTCCCGGCACCCAGGACACCGGCGGCTACGAACGGGAGCTGCGGGTCGAAACCGACCATGTGTGGGCCCAGGTGTTCAGCCCGGACGGGGAGATAATCGCCACCGCGAACGACGACGACTCCGTGCGCCTGTGGTACCGCGGGACCGGCCGGCACATCCGGACCTTCGAGGGCCACAAGGGACGGGTGCGCTCGCTCGCGTTCGCCCCGGACGGCCGGCTGCTCGCCACGGGCTGCGACGACAGCGGGGTACGGCTGTGGGACACCGAGACCGGCGAGTGCCGGCGGACGCTCACCGGCCACACCGACCGTGTGTACGCGGTGCTGTTCACCCCGGACGGCAGCCTGCTCGCGAGCGCGTCCAACGACGGCACGGCCCGGCTGTGGGACGCCGCCACCGGCGAGCTGCTGCGGGTGTTCGCCCAGCACCGGGGACGGCTGTGGGCGGCCGCGTTCAGCCCCGACGGCACGGTGCTCGCCACCGCCGGCGACGACCTGGTCGTCCAGCTCTGGGACATCGCCAGCGGAGGCCGTCTGGATACGCTGGCCGGGCACACCCGCCGGATCTGGTCGCTGGACTTCAGCCCGGACGGCACCCGCCTGGCAAGCTGCGGCGACGACGGCACGGCCCGGCTGTGGAACGTCGGCCGGTCCGGACCCACCGGCCTGGCGGTGACACTGGTCGGCCACGAGAGCGGGTGGGCGGCACTGGCGCCCGACGGCGGCTACAAGTTCGGTGGCGACCTCGCCGGCGAGATCTGGCACGTAATCGGCATGTGCCGCTTCGAGCTGGGCGAGCTCGACCGGCACCTGGACGCGGTACGGCTGCTGCCGGTCGAGGCGCCCTTCTGACCCTCAGCTCCGACCCTTCGGGTGGATCCGTCCCACCACTGGGCGCATCCGGAGCTTCTGTCACCAGGCGCTAGCATGTGTGCGGTGGCGGCCGTTCGGATCATTCTGTTGGCCGCCGCCGTACTCGGCGTGTTCATACGCCCGGCCCGGATCCCGAACTGGGTGGTGCCAGCCGTCGCCGCGGTGACACTCCTCCTCATCGGTGGCATGGCCGGCGACAAGGCGGTCGACGCCGTCCGGCCGCTGGTGTCACCGCTGGCTTTCCTGCTGCTGGCCGTGCCGCTCGCGGCCATGCTGGACCGGCTCGGGTTCTTCTCGTCGGTGGCCGCGCTCGTGGACACCGGCCCGAACCCACGACTGGGCCTGTGGGTGCTCGCGGCGGCGGTCACCACGTTCCTCAACCTCGACGCCTCGGTCGTGCTGCTCACCCCGCTCTACATCCGCATCGCGCGTCGGCACGGCTTCAACCCGACCATGCTGGCGATGCAGCCGGTCCTGCTGGCCTGCCTGGCGTCCAGCGCGTTGCCGATCTCGAACCTCACCAACCTGATCGCCGCCGATCGCTACGACCTGGGTGTCGCCGACTTCGTCTCCCGGCTCGGGCCGGCGTCGCTGGTGGCGGTGGTGGTCGGCTGGTACGGCTACCGCCGGATCGACACCGCCACGGCCCTGCACGACCAGGTCAGGGACCCGGTGGATCCGCGCGCACTGCGCCTCGGCACGCCGATCGTGGTTTTCGTCGTCCTGGGCTTCACCGTCGGTGACCTCTTCGGCGTGCCGGCCTGGGCGGTGGCGCTCGTCGCCGACGTCGTGCTGTTCGCCCTGACCCGCACGGTCCGGGTCAGCGACCTTCCGTTCGGCGCGGCCGCCCTCGCCGTGAGCCTCGGGGTGGTGGCCACGGCGGCCTCCCCGGAGCTGGGCCTTGGCGCTCTTTTCAGCGGGTCGGACTGGCTCGCGCAGGTACGGGTGGCCGGGCTCGGCATCCTGGGCGCCAACACGATCAACAACCTGCCGGCGCTGCTCATCGGCCTGCCGGAGATCGACGCGAATCCCGACCAGCTGTGGCCGCTGCTGTTCGGTGTCAACTTCGGGCCGGTGCTCGTCCTGCACGGCGCGCTCGCCGGCCTGCTCTGGCGTGCCACCGCGGCCCGCCTCGACGTCCATGTCAGCCCCTGGCAGTACACCGTCCTCGGCGTGCGGATCGGCCTGCCGGCGCTGGTCGCCGGCCTTGTCGTCGTCGTCGCGACAGGAACATTTCTCGGATAACCAGAGCGGTCATGAAATGATGGCCGCGGGCGACACAACAGGGCTGTGCTTTTCGTACTTCCAGCGGCCGGTTCGCCACTTCCCAGCGGTTCCCGGCCGCCGGTTCGTACTTCCGGCGACCGGAAAACGCCGGTGCCGATACCGGGACACCGCCCACTATGAGCTGCGACACTGTTCGGCAACACATCCGGCCAGCCATACGTTGTGTCGGTATCCGGTGTGCCGGCGCTCCGGTACCGCCGGGAATCCGTTCACACCGGTTGTGCCGGCGCGGACGGCCTGACCATTTCGAGCGGAGGAAGCGCAGTGTCCTCTCCCACCACCGTCACCCTCGACGTCGTGCTCCTGCCGCCCCCTCCGCTGCGGCGGCAGGCGGTCTCGTCGAGCGCGGGCCTGGCCCGGCGGATGGCGGCCAATGGCTATCCGTCGCACTTCCGCCTCGGCGCGGCATACCCCCACGACCCGGCCGGCGGTGTCTGCGAGCCGCACGTGTCGCTGTTCATGCTCGCCGTCAGCCCCTCGGAGATACCCCTGGTTGTCGACGCCGTCCGCGCGGTGGCCCAGGCCCTGCCGCCGCTGTACGGCGAGGGCGAGGAGTATCGGCACAACCCGCAGGGCGCGCCGGAGCTGTACTTCCGCCGGTCACCGGCCTGGGTCGAACTGCAACGCGAGGTCATCAGGAGAGTCGAGCCGCTGCGCCGGGGACGGCTGCGCGAGCTCAGCCCCGCCGGCGAGCGGCTGCACGACGTGCTGGCAGGCCGTGTCCCGGCCGATCCGGCCGCGGTGAGCCAGCTCGCCCGCTACGGCTACGACGAGGTGGCCGCGCCCGACGGCGACCGCTTCAACCCGCACGTGACCCTCGCCTGGCCCGACGACCCGAACTCACGCATCGCCCTGACCGGCCTGCCCCCTGCGCGCACCTACTCCGGCCCGCTGTCGGACATCGCGGTGTACGGCATGAGCCCATACGGCACCTGCACCACCGACCACGGTTCGTTCTCACTGCGCGATCAGCGCCGGCCGGCCCCGGCCGTGAAGCCCGTGAAGGCCGCGGCCGGTCCGACGCTCGGAGCCGATCGTCACCGCCCGGCCGTCACCGCCCGGCCGTCAGCGTCGGGTTTTCTCGCCCCGTCCTGACGTCTTCTCAGCCGGTCCTGACACCGGCGAGAACCAGCGATCCCCCGAGCGAGGGGAACACCCGCGCGAGGACCCGTGACGAGACGTTGCGCGCCTCTCCGCCCAGCACCACGTAGTTGGAGCGGAAACCGACGACCCGGAAGCCGCAGACGTCGAAGGCCCGGACCAGGGACGAGTACGTGAACGGGCGTATGTGCAGCTTCAGGTAGGGATGCTGGGGGTCGACCTGACGGGGGCTTCGGCCGATCAGGAAACGAATCCGGTCCTGGAGGGTCGCGAGGTTGGGCGTGGTCACCACGAGCACCCCGTCGGGGGCCAGAATCCGCCGGCATTCCGTCAGAAAGACGACCGGGTCGAAAAGGTGCTCGACGATCTCACCGGCGAAGATCCCGTCCAGCGCCCCCGACCGGAACGGGAGAGGGCGGGTGAGGTCGGCCCGTACCAGCGGGATGTGCCAGCGGGCCGTCCGGCCGGGCTGGTGGGCGCCGAGATCCACCATGACGGCCCGGGCGCCGTGTTGGGACAGCTTTTCGCTGACGGTTCGCGTCCCGGCGCCCAGGTCGGCTACGAGCGGCCGGGTACTCCGGCGCCGGGCCTCCTGTATCAGCAGGTCGGTCGCGTCCGCCACCCGGCGGGAATGGTAGGGCGTGGCCAGATAGTCGGCGACCTGTGTGCCGTCGGTGTAGGAACGCAGGTTCGCGGCAACGATCGGGTCCATACCGTCCCTCGCTACCGTCTCTCGCTCGGCCCCACACGCGTTTTTCACTCAGGCCCGCGCACCTGCCGTCAGCATGTCGGCGCGGCCACGACACCGCGCGGCCTGTGACAGGAGCCGCAGCCGTGCGCGGCTGTGGGCAGGGGCCGCGCCCCCTGCGCGGCTGCGGCAAGAGGGCCGCGCCCCCTGCACGGTCCGCGGCGGGCGGTCGCGGCCCCGCGAGGCCTACGGCAGGGCCGCGACGAGGTCGGCGATCGGCTTGCGGACGCCGGTGAAGAACGGCGTCTCCAGGCGGGTGTGCTCCCGTGCCCGGCTGGCGCGCAGGTGCCGCAGGCAGTCGACGATCCGGTGCAGTTCGTCCGCCTCGAAGGCCAGCAGCCACTCGTAGTCGCCCAGCCCGAACGCGGACACCGTGTTCGCCCGGACGTCGGGGAACTCCCGGCCCATGATCCCGTGCTCGGCGAGCATGCCGCGGCGTTCGTAGTCGGGCAGCAGGTACCACTGAAGCGACCTGTTGAACGGGTAGACGCACACGTACGCCTTCGGGTCCTCGCGCCGGACGTAGGCGGGCACGTGGTTGCGGTTGAACTCGGCCGGCCGGTGCAGGCCGACCGCCGACCACACCGGCGCCAGCGCCCGCCCGAGAGCGCTCTGGCGGAACCGCTGGTAGGTCTCCTGGAGCAGGTCGGGGTCGGGGCTGGTCCACCACAGCAGGACGTCGGCGTCCGCACGGTAGCCGCTCAGGTCGTAGACACCCCGGGTGTAGACGTCCTTGGCGAGAGCCCCCTCCAGCAGACTCTCCACCTCGGCCGCGATCACCGTCCGGTCCGCGGGCAGGGCCTCGCGCGCCGCAAAGACCGACCAGGAGGTGTAGAGCAGCTCGGCGTTGAGCTCCCGGGCGGAGGGGACGGGACCGCCTTGGGAGGTCCCGGTCTCGGGAGTCTCGGTGATGGCTGTGGGAGTCTCGGGCATGGCCTAATTGTCACCTACCGGGCCGGCCGGGGCCTGCCAGTACCCCACGGACCGGGCCACCATCCGCGAACGGGTCGCCGTCCGAAAACCTGCCGGCGACCGAACGGGCCAGCATCCGCGGACGGGCCCGCAGCCGAGATCGCGTCACTGGCCGATCCGGAGCGCGTCGTCGGAACGCAGCACCGTCTCCGCGGCGGCCTCGCCGGAGCGGACACAGGCCGCAATACCCACCCCGTCGTACCCGGCGCCGGCCAGCGCGAGGCCGGCGGGCAGCATCCCGCGTACCACCGCCGTCCGCTCGAGGTGGCCGGGCAGGTACTGCGGGAGCCCGGTGTCCCACCTGGTCACCCGGCTGGCCAGCGGTCGGGCAGTCAGGCCGGTCGCGGCGGCCAGCTCGGCCGCGACGACACCGGCGAGCTCGACGTCGGAGCGTTCCAGATCGCTTTCGTCGCCGGCCCGGCCGACGCTCGCCCGCACGATGCTCAGGCCGGGGTCCGCCGACAGGTGCGGCCACTTCGCGGACAGGAACGTGGCCGCCTTCATCACGTTGCCCTGGCGCGGCGGGACGAGGTAGCCACTGCCCGGCGGCAGCTGTACCCCGCGGTAGAGCAGCGTGATCAACGCCACCGACGTGTACGGGACCGCGGCCAGCGGCGCGGCCACGTGCGGCGCCACCGGGCTGAGCAGCCGCCGGGCCTCGGGCACGGGTACGGCGAGGATCACGGCGTCGGCGTCGACGTCCCAGGCACCCGGTCCGTCGACGGCATTGGCTTCCAGATCGGCTCCCAGATCGGCTCCCGGGCCGGCTGCGGGGCCGACGTCGGCTCCGGGACCTGAACTCGCGCCGGTGTCACCGCTGGCGCCGTCCGGCACGGCCCGCGGCCCGCTGCCGCTGCCGCTGCCGCTGCCGACGAGGCTCAGCCGCCAGCCGGCGGCGGTCTGGCTGAGCCTGCGCACGCGCGTCCCCAGCAGGATCTCCGCCTCGCTGGCGTCCGCGACGGCCGCGGCGAAGCGGCCCAGGCCGCCGCGCACCGAGGCGAACACCGGGGTGGTCGCGGGGTCGGCCGGTGCCGTGCGGGCCCGCACCCGGTACGCCCCGAGCAGCAGCGAACGGCTCTCGGACATGATCGGGGTCAGCTGCGGGACCGTGGCCCGCAGCGACATGGCGTCGGCCCGCCCCGCGTACACCCCGCCAAGCAGGGGATCCACCAGGCGTTCGACGACCTGGCGGCCGACCCGGGCGCCCACGAAGCCGCCGACCGTGGGATCGGCCGGCAGTGGGGTGCGCGGCAGCACCAGATCGGCCGCGGCACGCACGAGCCCGGTCGGGGAGAGCACCCGTGACCGCAGCAGGCCGACCACGTCGGTCGGGACGCCGAGCAGGGTCCGCGGAGGCAGCGGACGCAGCCGGCCGGAGATCAGCAGCGACGCGCTGGTGGTGGCCGGATGGACGATGTCGTGGCCGAGGCCCACATGACGGGCCAGCCGCACCGCGTCCGGCACGCGGACGAGGAACGACTCGGCGCCCTCCTCAAGCTCCAGCCCCTCGAACGGGGTCGTCCGCAGCTTGCCACCGACCCGGTCGGTGGCCTCCACGACGGTGACCTGGGCTCGGCCCCGCAGCGCATGGGCAGCCGCCAGGCCCGCGACACCCGCTCCGACCACGACGACCCGCATGCAGACCCGCTCCTCCCGTTACGGCCACCTCGCCCGATACACCTGGCCTGATACACCTGGCCCGTACACGTATGACCCGTACACGCCTGACCACCGTCCGCGTGCCGACCGCCGCTGTCCAGCGGCGCGCCGGCCCGGGCCGACCGCCACATGTTGCGTGACCCGCACCAGTTTCCTCCCGCGTCCGCCCATCCGACCGCGACGGGCAAAGATTGCCCGGCAAGGGTGAGGAAAGGCACCCGGCCACCCACACGGCGTCACATGACGCCACAACAGGTCATACATCGCTTACAGAAAGCCTACGCAGCGCCGCATCGGACGCCACAGGCGCCACACGGCGCCGCGCGACAGATGCCCGGCCATGGCCTCCCGCCGACCAGCCGGGCCCAGGCCGCCCAGGCCGCCCGGAACGACGACCAGAAGAGCGGCGACCAGAAGAGTCGGCGCGACGTCCCAGGCACCCGGTCCGTCGACGGCAGCAGCGCTCAGAAGACGGCCAGCGGGCGGATGGCGCTCGGAAACGGCTGGTGCTCAGAAATCGTGCACCAGTTCGACGATGTGGGCGAGCACGTCCGGATCGGTCTCGGGGAGCACCCCGTGCCCGAGGTTGAACACGTGGCCGTCCGCCTTGGCGCCGCGGGAGCACACGTCATGGACCTTCTCGGCAAGGACGTCACGTGGCGCGAAGACGGCGGTCGGATCGAGGTTGCCCTGCACCGCCCGGCCCGGGCCGATCCGGTGGGCGGCCTCGTCCAGCGGGACCCGCCAGTCCACCCCGACCACGTCGGCCCCGGCCTCGGCCATGACGGCGAGCAGCTCCCCGGTGTTCACCCCGAAATGGATGCGGGGGACGCCGTCACCGGCGAACGCCTCGAGGACCCGCCGGCTGTGGGGCAGGACGTAGCGGCGGTAGTCGGCCTCGTCCAGCGCCCCGGCCCACGAGTCGAACAGCTGCAGCGCGCTCACCCCCGCGTCCACCTGGACCCGCAGGTAACCGATGGTGATGTCGGCGAGCCGGTCGGCCAGCTCGTGCCACACCTGTGGTGCGCTGTACATCAGCTGCTTGGTGCGGGCGTGCGTCCGGCTCGGCCCGCCCTCGACGAGGTAGCTGGCCAGGGTGAACGGAGCCCCGGCGAATCCGATCAGCGGGGTCGGCCCCAGCTCGCGCACGAGCGTGTGGACGGCTTCGGTCACGTACGGGACGTCGTCGCCGGCGAGTGGCCGCAGCCGGGCCAGCGCGGCGCCGTCCCGGATCGGCTCCGCGACGACCGGGCCCACCCCGGCGACGATGTCGATGTCCACCCCGATGGCGACCAGGGGCAGCACGATGTCGGAGAACAGGATCGCGGCGTCCGTACGGAAGCGGCGTATCGGCTGTAGTGTGATTTCTGTCACCATATCCGGATCACGGCAGGAGTCGAGCATCGCCGTGCCCGCGCGCAGCCTGCGGTACTCGGGCAGCGCGCGGCCCGCCTGGCGCATGAACCACACCGGAACATGCTCGGCTGGCTCGCCCCTGCAGGCACGCAGGAACGGCGCGTCGCGCAACTCGGGACG
>NZ_CAAAFS010000145.1:0-7439 GCF_900634755.1 Protofrankia symbiont of Coriaria myrtifolia | reverse complement strand
GCGCGACGCGCCACCGCGTCCGGGCATCCCCGGAGGGTCGACAGGCCGCCCCGGGAACGGTTTATCTTCGACAGCACGTAGAACAGACCGGCCACCGGATTCGCAAGCCCTCCCACCGGCGGTCGCCCGAAGGCGGCGCGACCATGCCGCCGCTGCGACGACCATGCCTACCGAGCCTGCCGACCCGACCACACCCGCTGACCCGACCACGCGTGACGAGCCGATCATGTGCGATGACCGACCACGCGTGACGACTCACGCGTCATGACCATGGAGGCCGAACATGCCAGCCGACGGTGACCACCGACGGTCCGACAGTGGCGACCAACTGCTCGCCGCCGCCCGGCTGATCTCGATTGCCGAGGCGACGTCCTTCCTACTCCTGCTGGTGGCGACCGTGATCAAACATACGGCCGATCATCCCGGCGGGGTCAGGGTACTCGGGCCGATCCACGGCGTGCTCTTTCTCGCCTACTGCGCGGTCATCGTCGCCGTCGCCACGGCACATCACTGGGCGACGCGGCGGACGCTGCTGGCGCTCGGCGCGTCCGTCCTGCCGGTTGCTCCCTATTTCGTCGAACGCCGCTGGCTGCGGCCATCGGCGTCCGACCGCACCGCCGATGCCGCCCACACCGGACCGGGCACCCCCGCCACATCGGCATCCGAACCCGCGTCCTGAAGCCAGGCCCCCGAACCGCCGCGGTCACCTCCCGGGCCAGCCCCGGGAGGTGACCGCGGGCCGTCCCGGCAGGGGCGAACCCGCCGTGACGGTCACCATGGCACCACGAAACGGCACGAACACCCCAATGGCCGCGCAACATAACCGTTACCGCGATGACTTGCATACCGGGCATGATGCACGTGCACGACACGCCGACCCCGAATACGCGGAGATGGGGCCTGTCCGTGCCACCGTCAGGGAAGTCGGGATGGGACGAGAGGGTCCGTGATGTCCACGCGCGCCCTCTGTGTCGTGAGCGTGCCCTGGGGAGTGGTGTCCGGATGGAACAGGTCCTTGTGGGCGGTGACGAGCTGACCTTTCTGATCTGCCCGCAGTGCGGTGACGAGCGCGGTTTCGAGCAGCCCCCGTGTTCCGACGGACACGACGCGGACTGCCCCGACCGTGCCTGCGTCGACTGCGGAACGGCCGTGTTCCTCAACCCCGGGCAGCCGGACTCCCCCGCCGCCCGGGTACCCGCGCGGGAGCCGGAACCGTCTGGTGGATCAGCACACCAGCAGCGGCTGCGCCGTGTCGCCTGACCACATGTCGCCTGATCGGTCGACCGCCACCTGTCGGTGGGTTTCCTGCCGGCTGGTCCGCGTCCCGCTCGCCCGTACCGCCGCCCGCGCCGCGTCGCGCGTCCACGCTCCGTCGCGCGTCCACGCTCCGTCGCGCGCCCGCAGTCAGGACGTCCTACCGTGACGTCCATGGGTGCGCCGCTGTCTCCAGACGGCGGCCCAGCTGTCTTCGTCGCGGCCACGGCGGCGCTGCGGGACGCGATGGGCCGAGTCCGTCCGGAGGTCGCGGTACACGAGATCCAGGCGCCGGCGCGACTCGCGCCGTACGCGTTCGCGGCCGCCGGCGGGCTCTCGCGGGACGGTGACGAGGCAGCCTCGGGCCGGCTGATCCTCCTGTTCGACCCGGCCGGGCACAGCGCATGGGAGGGCACGGCGCGGTTCGTCTGCTATGCCCGCGCGGCAGTCGACCCCGAGATCGCCACCGACCCACTGCTGCCCGAGGTCGTCTGGTCGTGGCTGCGGGACGCGATGGAGGCCAACCAGGCCGGCTACCGGGCGATCGGCGGCACGGTGACCATCACGAACTCGAAACGGTTCGGCGTGCTGGCGGCGGACGGCGACAACTCGGATGTGGAACTGCGCTGCTCCTGGTCACCGGAATGGCCCGGGACGGCCAACGGTTGCGATCACCGCGTGTGGCGGCCCGCCGAGGCGGCGGCCCAGCTCCACTCCTTCGCCGACCTGCTGGCGGCCATGGTGGGCCTGCCGCCGCGAGTACGCGGAGTGGTGCCCCTGCCGTCCCGCCATCCGTGCTGACCCCGGCTCGACGCGGTCCCGGTGCCGGCCCCGTCCACCCCGGCTCCACACCATCTCGACTCCACACCATCTCGACACATTGAGCGACGGAATGACTTTCCAGAGTGAAAGAAGGCCCCCGATCCGGGACAAACCGCCGTCCCTGGTCGATCCGGTCGGCTTCCCTGTGCCCGACCAGCACGCTTGGACGCTGTTCGCGACGTACCATCGCCGATCGTGACGTCGACGGTTCCGGACTCATCCCACCAACTCGGCCAAGGGCCGGACAACAGCGCGGGAGCGGCCCGCCCGTTGCTGGAACCCGCCGAGGGCATACCCGCCGTGATCGTCGACCGGACGGCACTGCTCGCGGCGGCGGCACGGCTGGCCGCCGGCACGGGCCCGGTCGCCTTCGACGCCGAACGGGCCTCAGGCTACCGCTACAGCCAGCGGGCCTACCTCGTCCAGATACGCCGCCGTGGCTCGGGCACCCACCTTCTGGACCCGGTCGCGCTCGCCGACCTCACCTGTGTGCAGGACGCCGTCGGCGACGCCGAATGGGTTCTGCACGCGGCCAACCAGGACCTGCCCTGCCTGGCCGAGGTCGGCCTGCGTCCGAGCCGGCTCTTCGACACCGAGCTGGCCGGCCGGCTGCTGGGCTACGAGCGGGTCGGACTCGGGATCATGGTCGAGAAGGTGCTGGGCTTCACCCTGGAGAAGGGGCACTCCGCCGCCGACTGGTCCACCCGGCCCTTACCCGAACCGTGGCTGCGCTACGCCGCGCTCGACGTCGAACTGCTCGTCGAACTGCGCGACGCCCTGGAAACCGAGTTGGAGACGCAGGGCAAGCTGGCCTTCGCCCGGGAGGAGTTCGCCGCGATCGCGGCCGCTCCCCCACGGGAACCACGGCCGGGCCTGTGGCGGCGCACCAGCGGGATCCACCGGGTCCGCAACCGACGCCAGCTCGCCGCGGTCCGCTCGATGTGGACAACCCGGGACCGGATCGCCCGCGAACGCGACATCGCGCCCGGCCGGGTACTCCCGGACAGCGCGATCATCGAAGCGGTGCTGGCCGCTCCCGCGGACATCGAGGCCCTGACCCGGTTGCCGGTCTTCTCCGGCCCGCGCCTGCGCCGCACCGCGCGGACCTGGTTCACCGCCCTGCGGGAGGCTACCGGGCTGCCCGATGACGCTCTGCCCGCGCCCGCCTCGGCGAACGCCGACACCCTACCGCCACCGAACCGGTGGGCCGACCGCGACCCGGCCGCAGCCGCCCGGCTGACCCGGGTACGCGCCCGTCTCACCGCGATCGCCGCCGAGCGGACCATGCCGGTGGAGAACCTGCTGGAACCGGCGCTCGCCCGCCGGCTCGCCTGGTCACCACCGCGTCCGGCGGCCGACGAGCAGCCGGTCGACGACCAGCCGGCCGACGACCGGCGTGTGACCACCGAACTGGTGGCCGGGATGCTGCGGGCCGGCGGCGCCCGGCCCTGGCAGGTGACGCTCACCGCCGGGCCGATCGCGGACGCCCTGGCCGAGCCGCCGGCAGAACCGGCAGCGGCAGAACCGGTGGCAGCAGCCGAGCCGGTGACGGAAGCAGCGGCCAGGCCAGCGGCGGAGCCGGCAGCCGAACCGACGAACGGCCCGGGCGGAAGCGCGTAGCCGTCCGGGCTGCTCTGTCGGACTGCTCTGTCGAGCCATCGCTGTCGGACTGCCGCTGTCGCCGGCCTGGTCAGGGCCGGTGTCGAATCATGATCGACGCCAGGTCGGGGCTGGTGCCAGGCCGGCGTCGGTGTCGAACCGGGATCGAGGCCGAATGGGGTTACCCATGGGTAACCTTCTGCCGTAGGCTGACCGTGTCGGCGGTCACGCCGGCACCGGTACCGTCCTCCCGGTAGATCGCCGTCCGTCACATGCGCTCCGCGAACGTGACCGGACCGGTTTCGATAGCGACCTGCCGGGTCTCCCCGGTCAGGAGGCACAGTGTTCCAATCTGCCAGGGACTCCGTCCGCGACGTCGTGTTCGTCGACGGCGTCCGAACCCCCTTCGGCAAGGCCAAGGGGGTCTACTCCGAGACACGAGCGGACGACCTGATCGTCAAGGTCATCCGTGAGCTGCTGCGGCGCAACCCGGCACTGCCGGCGGAACGGATCGACGACGTGGCGATCGCCGCGACCACCCAGACCGGCGACCAGGGCCTGACCATCGGCCGGGTGGCGGGCATCCTGGCCGGGCTGCCGCAGTCCGTGCCCGGCTACGCCATCGACCGGATGTGCGCCGGCGCGGTCACCGCCGTCACCACCACCGCGTCCGCGATCGCCGTCGGCGCCTACGACGTCGCGATCGCCGGCGGCGTGGAGCACATGGGCCGCCATCCCATGGGCGAGGGCGCCGACCCCAACCCGCGCTTCGTCTCCGAGAAGCTCATCGACACCTCCGCGCTGGTCATGGGCCAGACCGCGGAGAACGTGCACGACCGCTATCCGACGATCACCAGGGAGCGGGCGGACGCCTACGCGCTGGCCTCCCAGCGGAAGGTCGCCAAGGCTTACGCCGACGGGCTGATCCAGCCCGACCTCGCCCCGGTCGCCGCCCGCCACACCGAAAGCGGTTGGGAGCTCGTCACCACCGACGAGCCACCCCGCCCCGACACCACCCTGGAAGGGCTGGCCGGCCTGAAGACGCCGTTCCGGCCGCACGGCCGGGTGACCGCGGGCAACGCCGCCGGCATCAACGACGGCGCCACCGGCTGCATCCTCGCCGCCGGGGAGGTCGTCGAGGAACTCGGGCTCACCGCGAAGATGCGGCTGGCCGGGTTCGGTTTCGCCGGCGTCGAACCGCACGTGATGGGCCTCGGCCCGATCCCCTCCACCGAGAAGGCGCTGGCCCGCACCGGCCTGTCCATCGACGACATCGGGCTGTTCGAGCTCAACGAGGCGTTCGCCGTCCAGGTGCTCGCCTTCCTCGACCACTTCGGGATCGCCGACGACGACCCGCGGGTGAACCCCTTCGGCGGGGCGATCGCGCTGGGGCACCCGCTGGCCTCCAGCGGCGTCCGGCTAATGACCCAGCTCGCGCGCCACTTCGCCGACCGTCCCGACGTCCGCTACGGGCTGACCGCCATGTGCGTGGGCTTCGGCATGGGCGCGACCACCATCTGGGAGAACCCCCACTTCACCGGCAACGCCGGCGCTACCAGCGGCAGGAGCGCCGCCAGCACCGCCGCGCGGACGCCCGGACGGACAGGAGGAGCCCGATGAGCGGGACGCCGGCCACCGCCCTCGACTTCCCCGGCGAGGTGGTGACCCAGGCCCACGTCCGCTACGTGGTCCTGCCGGGCGTGGCCGGGCCGCTCGCGCTGGTCACCCTGGACAACGGCCTGGACCACACCCGCCCGTCGACCTTCGGGCCGGCCGGCCTGCGCAGCCTGCTCGCCGCCGCCGACGAGATCGAGGCGCACACCCCGGCCGTGTCGGCGATCGCCGTCACCGGCAAGCCGTTCATCTTCAGCGTCGGCGCCGACCTGGCCTTCCGGTCGTCGCTGCGCGACCCGGAGGCGGCCCGGGCCGGCATCCACGCGATCGGCGAACTCGGCCACGCGGCGTTGCGACGGATCGGTGAGGGCCGCTTCGGCGGCCGCAAGGTCCCCACGTTCGCGCTGGTCAACGGCGCGGCCATGGGCGGCGGCCTGGAAGTGGCGCTGCACTGTGACTACCGTGCGCTGTCATCGGACGTCACAGCGCTGGCGCTGCCGGAGGTCTTCCTCGGCCTGGTGCCCGGTTGGGGCGGGACCCAACTGCTGCCCAACCTCGTCGGTGCGGACCGCGCGGTCACCATCGCCATCGAGAACCCGCTGAACCAGAACAAGATGCTGCGCGCCGCGCAGGCGTTCGCCCTCGGCCTCGCCGACGTGCTGCTCGAGCCGGCGGACTTCCTCGAGGAGGCGCTGCGCTGGGCCGCCCGCGTCATCCGCGGCGAGATCGACCCGGCGGCGGCACGGGCGCCGGTGCGGCGCGGCCAGGTCTGGGCGGACGCGGTCGCCCGCGGCCGGGCGCTGGCCGACGCCAAGCTGCACGGCGCCGCCCCGGCCGCCTACCGGGCGCTGGACCTGCTCGCGCTCGCCGAGACCGCCGACCGGGGCACCGGCTACGCGGCCGAGACCGAGGCGCTGGCCGACCTCGCCGTCAGCGAGGAGCTGACCGCCAGCCTCTACGCCTTCGACCTGGTGCAGAAGCGGGCGAAACGCCCGGCCGGCGGGCCGGACCCGGCTCTGGCCCGGCCGGTGACCAAGGTCGGCGTGGTCGGCGCCGGGCTGATGGCCAGCCAGCTCGCGCTGCTGTTCGCGCAGCGCCTTCAGGTGCCGGTGGTGCTGACCGACATCGACCAGGCCCGCCTCGACGCCGGCCTCGCCACCGTCCACCGTGAGATCGACAACCTGCTGACCAGGAAGCGGATCTCCCCGGACAAGGCGTCCCGGCTGCACGGCACCGTGAGCGGCTCGCTGACCAAGGACGCGTACGCCGACGCCGACCTGGTCATCGAGGCCGTCTTCGAGGATCTGGCGGTCAAACAGCGGGTGTTCACCGAACTGGAGGCGGTCGTCTCCCCCGACACCCTGCTGCTGACCAACACCTCGGCGCTGTCGGTCAGCGACATGGCGTCCGTGCTGAGGCATCCGCAGCGGGTCGCGGGGCTGCACTTCTTCAACCCGGTGGCGATCATGCCGCTGGTCGAGGCGGTGCGGGGCCGGCAGACCGACGACGCGGCGATCGCGACGACGCTCGCGGTCGCGAAGAAGCTGCGGAAGAACGCGGTGCTCACCGCGGACACGCCCGCGTTCGTCGTCAACCGCCTGCTCACCCGGTTCATGGGCGAGGTGCTGGCCGCCATCGACAACGGCACCCCGGTGGAGGATGCCGACCAGGCCCTCGAGCCGCTGGGCCTGCCCATGTCACCGCTGGTGCTGCTCGGGCTGGTCGGCCCCGCCGTCGCCCTGCACGTCGCCGAGATCCTGCACGCCGCCTACCCGGAGCGCTTCCCCGGCACCGAGGGCCTGGGCCGGCTGGTGGCCGCCGGCAAGACCAGCGTCTACACGTGGGGCCCCGACGGCCAGCAGGTCGACCCCGAGGCCGCCGAGCTCATCAGATCCGCGGCCAGCGGTGACACCCCGGTGCTGACCGGCGAACAGGTGCGGGAGGCGTCCCTGGCCGCGCTCGCCGAGGAGATCCGCGCCCTGCTCGACGAGGGCGTGGTCACCGAGGCCGCCGATGTCGATCTGTGCCTGCTGCTCGGTGCGGGCTGGCCGTTCCACCTCGGCGGCATCACCCCCTACCTGGACCGCACCGGCATCAGCGAGAAGATCACCGGCCGCCGCTTCACCCCACCCGGCGTGGCCACCCTGTCC
>NZ_CAAAFS010000144.1:0-12483 GCF_900634755.1 Protofrankia symbiont of Coriaria myrtifolia | reverse complement strand
CCCCACGCCCCGCGTCCCCGATCCGGCCCGGCTCGGCCTGGTCGGTGCCCTCCCAACACCGACCAGGCCGCCATACCCAACAGCAGGCGTCTGCTGTCATGATGCTTTCGTGCGGACGACAGTGACTCTCGATCCGGATGTGGCGGCAGCCCTCCAGAAAGAGGTCCGCGAACAGGGAATGTCGTTCGAAGAAGCGCTGAACACACTTGTACGTGCCGGTCTGGCGAACCGCCGTCAGGATACTCCGCCCTGCCGGACACCCGCCCGATCGCTCGGGCTACGACTTGACATCGACCTCGACAAAGCACTGCGGCTCAGTTCCGAGCTTGAGGACGATGAGATCATCGGTAAAATTCAACCGCGCGACTGAAGCCGCCTGGGACAAACCTCCTGATACACGTGTCGATGACACAGCCGCCTGACTGCTCAGGCCGGGCGGAGTTGTCGGTGGTGGTTGGGAGCATGGTCGGCATGGCGAACTGGAGTGAGGTGGAGGCCGCGGCCCCGCGGCTGGCAGCGGCGGTCCGGGGGCGGTTCGAGGTGTACGGGCTGGCGATCCTCGCGACTCTCCGGCGCGACGGCTCGCCCCGGGTGAGCGGGATCGAACCGCTGTTCGCCCTCGGCGAACTGTGGCTGGGCATGATGCCCGACTCACGCAAGGCGATCGACCTGTCGCGGGATCCGCGATGCGCCCTGCACAACGCGACAACGGACAAGAACGTCGCCGACGGCGACGCGAAAATCACCGGCCGGGCGCTGGCGGTGACCGATCAGGAAAGTCTCGACGCCTATCGGGCGGCCTGGGCCGCGTCCGCGGAGATCCCCGTACCGGAGCCGTTCGCCCTGTTCAGGGTCGACGTCACCGAACTCGCGACGATCGGCGTCGGCGACGAGGAGCTCGTCATCGGCTTCTGGCGGGAGGGCGGCCCACCCACGCGGACGACCCGTAAATAACGGTCTGGGAACTCGGGGCCGATCGGCCGGTTTTCGTCCATCATGGGCCGAGCCGGGCGTTCGGTGGCCGTCGGCGATCGGCGATCGGCGAACGCCGACGCTACGGAGAGTCGTCGTCCGACTGTCGATCGCCGTTGCCGCCGTGCCGGGGCGTCCAGCACATGGAAACCATCCGTCCGTCGGACACGGAGAAGCCGGCGACCGCAGGTTGTGGAGGTGGCGCGCATGGCGGTACGCGAGATTGCGGCGACGAGGACGATCCCCGCCACCGCGGAGCAGATCTTCGGGCTTCTCACCGACCCGGCCCAGCATCCCGTGATCGACGGCTCGGGAATGGTACGTGCGGTGCGTCCCGGAGGCGCGAGGCGGCTGACGCTCGGGTCGAAGTTCGGTATGGACATGAGAATGGGTGTGCCCTACCGGATCGAGAACACGGTGGTGGAGTTCGAGGAGAACCGCCTGATCGCCTGGCGGCACTTCTTCGGGCACCGCTGGCGCTGGCTGCTGACGCCGCTGCCCGACGGGCGCACGGAGGTCACCGAAACCTTCGACTGGTCCACCGCGCGCATCCCGCGGCTCATCGATGTCAGCCCCTTCCCCCGGAAGAACAGGGCAGGTATCGAGAAGTCCCTCGACCGGCTGGCCGGACTGTTCTCACAGTAGAACACTCACAGTGAAACAAGATTCTCACAGTAAAACCGCGTCCGACGCCGTATGGACGATCCGCCTGTGGGGCGGGAAAGCCGTGGGGTGGGGAAACGTGCCCGCCCGTCGGAGCCTGGCGTGAAAAACACCGTCGGACGTTCTTCGGTCACCCCGGTCGCCGGCGGAGCCGACAGAGCTGACAGAAACCGAGTGACGGAGACGGGTGCGGCAGATACCGGCCGGCTTTTCGATGTCGACTACCTGACCGAGGATGTATGGCTCGGCGCGGGGGGTGAGAGTACCGCGCCGGCCTGCGCGGCCTGCGCGCTCCGCTCGGTGGGCGTGCCGGTGGGGGCGGGGCGTAGAGCCATGCCGACGCCCGCCCACACCAGGTCGGCCACGGTCGCGAACAGGCGGATGATCAGCGCGAGGACGGTCGCCGGCCCGGCCGCGAGCGCCGGCGCCAAGGTGAGGACGAGCACCGCCTCGCGCACACCCGCACCGGCCGGCAGCACCAGCACGAGAAAACCGGCCGTCCAGGCGAAGGAGTACCCGCCCACCGACAGCAGCAGCAGACGCACGCCGTGCACCGACGGCGTGAGGTCGCTGGCGAGCAACCAGGTCGCCACGCCGAAGAGCACGAAACCCGCCAGCAGCCAGCCGGCGGCGGCCAGCACATGGCGTCCGCTGGGCTGCTGTTCCAACGGTGGGCGGCGCAGCAGCCGGAACGCGAACGCCAGCAACGCGGAGAGCACCGGCGGATACAGCACGGCCGCGAACATCGGGACGGCCAGCAGCACCAGCCCGTAGTGACGCAGCGCGCCCGCCGACACGAACGGCAGGGTCACCGCGGCGGCCACCCCGCCGCAGGGGACCGCCAGCGCCAGCACGATCAGGCTGGCGGACGCGGCCTTCGGACGCGGCACTCCGTAGTCCCGGGACAGCTCCATCTGGGCTAGCACCGGCCACACGCTGCCGGGAACGTACTTGCCGACCTGCCCGACGAAGAAGATCCGCAATGCGGCCCGCAGCGGCAGCTCCACGCCGAGCGATGCCAGCAGCGCCCGCCACGACAACACGGTCGTCCCGACCGCCAGCACCGTGACGAGCCCTGAGGCGACCAGCCCGAACGCGGTCAGCTCCCCGAACGACGCGCGGACCTCGTTCCACTGGCTGACCAGAGCGACAACAAGCAACCCCGCCGCCACCAGCAACGCCACCCGCACCAGCCACCGACGCGCGTCCCGCCGCCGACCAGCCTCCGAGGGCTGTCCCTCCCCAGCAAGACGGCCCGGCTCCGCGGGACGGGCTGGCTCAGCGGGACGGGCTGGTTCCGGCTGGCGGCCGGCATCCTGGTAGGGATCCGGCTCCGACCGGCTGTGCGCCTCTGGCTGGTGGCCCGGCTCCGGATGGCAGCCCCGTTCCGAGGGAGGGCGGCCCGCCGGCTGGCGACCGCGGACGCCGACAGGCCGCATCCACCGCATTGCCCCAGCCTAGAGCCCTGCCCCCGCACGTCCCCAACGGCACACAAGAAGCGTGTTCACATCACTTCCATCACACTGGAACATCAATCCAGCATCACAGATCTGACCGAAAGCCCCTTGTTCTCCATACGGAACCCCTCGGGAATATCCAGCGATCTTTATAGGTGTGACGGTAGATAGAAAACGTCGTCGTGGTGACGGAAACCACCTACGGCTGTGGTCGGCACCCGCCATCCGTAGGTGGAGGACGCTGCCGTGGCGACCGTTCCCACACTCGGCCACAAGTCTCACACTCGGCCGCGAGCAAGCGAGCGGGACGGCGGGCGGATCGCTGTGGCCGGAGCGGTGGTCGTACGGCGTGGACGGCGTTCGCGGTCAGCCATGAGGAGCATGATCGGCGCGAGTTTGTCGTTGTGTACGGTTTTTGGTCCGCTGGGCGTACACAGCGACAAACTCGCGCCGATCTTTGACGACCGCCGGATTCAGCCGAGGCTGTAGGTGAAAACCGTCCTTACAACAGCACTTTTCACCTACAGCTTCCGCTGTTGCAGGTGGAAACCGTTGTCATGGCAGCGGTTTCCACCTACGGCTTCCGGTTGACCGGGGTCAGCGTTGGCCGGCGGGGGTTTCCTCTTCGGCCTCGCCGGTGGTGAGGGCCGGGGCGCGGCTGGCGGCCAGCTCGACGATCCGACGGGCGAGCTCCTGGGCGGACAGGCCGATGTCGGCCATGACCTGGTCACGCTTGCCCTGGTCGAGGAAGGTCTGCGGGATGCCGAAGTCCCGCAGCGGAACGTCCACGTCGGCGTCGCGCAGCAGCTGCGCGAGCGTCGAGCCGACCCCGCCGACCCGGCCGTTGTCCTCGACTGTGACCACCAGCGAGTGCGCCCGGGCCAGGTCGACGAGCACCGGGTCGAGCGGCTTGACCCACCGCGGGTCGACGACGGTGATCCCGATGCCGTGGCTGGCGACCCGTTCGGCGACCTGCAGGCAGGTCGCCGCCATCGCGCCGACGGCCACCAGCAGCACCTCCCGGGTCGGGGTGACCTCCGGCGAGCGGTAGATGACGTCGACCGTCCCGACCCGGTCGATCGCGGGGATGTCCGCGTTGATCTTGCCCTTGGAGAACCGCACCACCGACGGCCCGTCGGTGATCGCCACCGCTTCCCGTAGCTGGGCGCGCAGCGTGGTGGCGTCCCGTGGCGCGGCCAGTGACAGCCCGGGCACGAGCTGGAGGAAGGACATGTCCCACATGCCGTTGTGGGACGGCCCGTCCTCGCCGGTGACACCGGCCCGGTCCAGGACGAAGGTCACCGGCAGCCGGTGCAGGGCGACGTCCATCAGCACCTGGTCGAACGCGCGGTTGAGGAACGTCGCGTAGACGCACACCACCGGCTTGATGCCGCCGAGGGCCAGGCCCGCGGCCGAGGTCACCGCGTGCTGCTCGGCGATGCCCACGTCGAACACCCGGTCCGGGAAGGTGCTGGCGAACTTCTTCAGGCCGACCGGCTGCAGCATGGCGGCGGTGAGCGTGACCACGTCCGGCCGCTCATGGCCGATCTGGACGATCTCGTCGGCGAAGACACTCGTCCAGCTGGTGCCACCGCCGGCCGCGGTGGGCTTGCCGGTGCTCGGATCGATCACTCCGACGGCGTGGAAGCAGTCGGCGTCGTCCTGTTCGGCGGCCGGGTAGCCGAAGCCCTTGCGGGTGACGCAGTGGACGATGACGGGCCCGCCGAAGTCGCGGGCGCGCCGCAGCGCGGTCTCCAGCGCGTGGACGTCGTGCCCGTCCACCGGCCCGACGTACTTCAGGCCGAGGTCCTCGAACATGCCCTGCGGCTGTATGACGTCCTTGATGCCCCGCTTGATGCCGTGCAGGGCGTCGTACAGCGGCGGGCCGACCAGCGGGGTGCGCCCGAGGACCTGCTTGACGACGTCGAGGACCTGCTCGTACTCGGGAGCGAGTCGCAGCGAGGCCAGGTGGTCGGCCAGCCCGCCGATCGTCGGGGCGTAGGAGCGCCCGTTGTCGTTGACAATGATGATCACCGGGCGGTCCGCGGCGGCGATGTTGTTCATCGCCTCCCAGCACATGCCGCCGGTCAGCGCGCCGTCACCGACGACCGCCACGACCGAGCGGGACTCCCCGCGCAGCGCGTACGCCCGCGCCAGCCCGTCGGCGTAGGACAGCGCCGTGGACGCGTGGGAGTTCTCGATGATGTCGTGCGGCGACTCCGCCTGGCTGGGGTACCCGGACAGGCCACCGCGCTGACGCAGGTTCACGAAGTCGTCCGCGCGGCCTGTGAGGATCTTGTGGACGTACGACTGGTGACCGGTGTCCCACAGGATCCGGTCGTGCGGCGAGTCGAACACCCGGTGGATGGCCAGCGTCAGCTCGACGGCCCCGAGGTTGGGCCCGAGATGACCGCCGGTACGGGCCACCGCGTGGATGAGAAAGTCGCGGATCTCCGCCGCCAGAGCGGGAAGGTCCTCGGCTGTAAGTTTTTTCAGATCGTGCGGATTGCGAACGGTCGACAGAAGCGACACTGGCACTTCCTCTCCGTGCACTCCCTCCCCCCTTCGTGAGGGGATCCGGCCCGGGACGCGCTCAGTCTACGCAGGTCAGGGGATCATTCACGGTCACGGAGCGGACATGTGAGCACGTCCCAAACGGGCCCCAACCAGGGCAGCGAGCGCTTACGATGCGTCGTTTACCCTGATCCGCGGCTACGCCGGAGCGTGCACGCCCTGTTTTTCCCCGGCGTGTCCCCGTGCTGACGGACCCATTACCAGGGTGTCCGCTCGCCGTCATCCCGGGCCCGTCCGTCACCGGCTCCCGCGGCCCGGGGCGACCATGATCGCCACGCACTCCACGTGGGCGGTCATCGGGAAAAGATCAAAAGCCCGTAACGTGACAAGTGAATAGCCCTGTGTAACTGCCACGGCAAGGTCGCGCGCAAGGGACGCCGGATCGCAGGACACGTACGCGACAGCCCGCGGGCGCAGGGCCAGCAGCGCCAGCATCACGGCCCGCCCGGCGCCCGCCCGGGGCGGGTCGAGGACCACGATGTCGGCGCCGGTGCCGGCCAGCCCGCGCAGGGAGCCCGGCGAGACCCGGACGCCGCGCAGCGACACCTGCGGCAGGTCGCCGAGGCTGCGCGCGGCCGACGCCACCGCCGCCGGATCCGACTCCATCGCCACGACCGTGCCGTCCGGGCCGACGGCTTCCGCGAGCGCGGCGGCGAACAGGCCCGCGCCGGCGTACAGATCGAGCGCTCTCTCCCCGGCGCGGGGTGCCAGGCCGGTGAGCACCGCGTCCACCAGCGTCTCGGGCGCGCCGGGATGCACCTGCCAGAACACCCCCGGGCCAAGCCGGAACCGACGCCCGCGCACCACCTCGACGATCTCACTCTCGGCTTCGGAACCAGCTCCTGGACCGGACGGAACGCCAGCATCGAAGCCGGAAACACCAGCGGTGGAGCCGGAAACGGAGTCAGCGCCGACAGCGGCTGGGACACCAGCGGCGGACGGGATGCCAGCGGCGGACGGAACGCCGGAGGCTGGACCGGCTCCGGCACCGGCGGACGTGCCCGGAAGCCTGGTGATGACGACGACGCCGCTCGACACACTCGCGGCGACCTCGATCTCACCCACGGAGATCTCGCCCACGGACTCGGCCTGAACTGCGATACCGGTACGGGGGTCGGCACGAGGGCCAGCTCTACCGACGGCCGTGTCTGAGTCACCGGCGTCACCGGCGTCACCGCCAGCGCTGGCATCACCGGCGGCGCTGGCATCGCGCGGCGGGAGGACTCGGCCGGCGACCGCCGCGCGCACCAGCGGGTGGGCGATCAGGCAGTCCGCGGCGGGAACGATCTCGTGCGAGCGGTGACCGCGCAGCCCGACCTCGCCCTGCCCGCTCAGCGCGTACCGCATCCTGGTCCGCCAGCCCAGACCCTCGCCCTCACCCGGCGACCGCGTGTCCGGTGGCAGCGCGTCCAGTGGCAGCGCGGATGGTGCTGGCGTGGACGGCGTTGGCGCGGATGGTGCGGGTGGTAAGGCGTTCACCGCCTCGACCTCGACGGGACGGTCCAGCCCGGCCAGCCGGCGCAGCTGCTCGCGGACCACCGCCGCCTTCAGCCGCCGCTGCGCGGCGAGGGAGGCGTGCTGCCAGTCGCATCCCCCGCACCTCCCGGCCCCGGCGTGCGGGCACGGTGGGACGACACGCTCCGGCGCGGCGCGCAGCACCTCGACGGCGTCCGCCCGCCAGTACCTGTCGTGTGAGGTGTCGGTCAGCCTGGCCCGTACCCGCTCGCCCGGCAGAGCATGGCGGACGAAGACCACCCGGCCGTTGTCACGGGCCACACAGCTCCCGCCGTGTGCCACCGGCCCGATCTCGAGCTCGATCACGTCCTCGGCCGCACTCCCGATTTCGATCATCTCCCGGGGCCGTCGAGGACCGTTCCCTCGACGGCCGGCCCGCCGTCGGCCACAGGGTCGTCGTCCGCGGCGGGCTGGCGCGGCGCCAGCCGTCGCACGATGGCGAAGGTCGCGAGGATCGCCACGCCGAACAGGGGCAGGCCCAGAGCGATGTTGGCCGCGCCGAGCCAGCCGGGCTCACCGGCGAGGTAGAGCAGACCCTGGACGGCGAAACGGACGGCGAAGACCGCGATCCAGACGCCCGTCGCCCACACCGCGGCGCGCCGGGTGTCGGCATGCCGGCGCCAGTTGGCGTAGCGGGGATCCAATGCCGCCATCACATAGCCGGCGAGCGGACGGCGTACCAGCAGCGACAGCAGGCCGACGGCCGCGAACACGGCGTTCTTGGCGATGCTGGGCAGGAAGAACCCTTCGGCGCTGTGCGTGCGGGACGCGACGAAAGCGGCCACACCGACCGCGAACAGACCGGAGAACGCCTGCTGGACCGGCTCCCGCCGGACCAGCCGCAGCACCACGAGGGCGAGAGCGACGGCGATCGCGACCACGATGCCCGCGGTCAGCCCCGCCTGGGAGTTGACAGCGACGAAGGCGGCGGTGGGAACGGCTCCGTCGACCACCCCTCGGACACCGCCCACAGCCTCGGCCAGCGACACCGGTGGCTGACGCGCCGACGGACGCCGGTCGCGACTGGGCGCGCTCACGCGGCGGTGGGCGGCCCGGGCGACAGCGCGTGTCGCGGGTCCGCGGTCGCGGGGCGACTGTCGGAACTCGTCATGGCAACCGCCTTCACTGATGTGTGTCATCCACTGGTATGCCATCCACTGGTACGTGTCATCTGGCGTGTCATCCGCTGATGTGCGTCATCCCCCGGTGTGTGCCGTCCGCAATCGGCGCAACATACGCCGGTGTGACATCCGGGAAACGAATCAGCCCGGCCCCGTGTGCCCGCGTCCCACTGGTAGCCCACCGGGAGCCAGCGGAACCGGGCCCGGGCCCGGGTCCGCTCTCCGGTGTTCCCAGGAGCCGGGCGCGGGAAAATCGGGAAAACACGACCGTGCCACCATGGGCCCGTCCGCTCTCGCCCGTCCACGCTCCGGCGCCCTCGACCGACCTGCCCGCGGGTGACCGCAACCGGCTTCGACAGACATCGGTGAACATCAGCGGATCCTCAACCGACTTCCGCGATCCGCACGCCCGGGGCCGGCATCCGGCCCGTCGTCGTCGCGACACCGCCGACGACCTCGCGTGGATCCGGACCCGGCTCGGACGGGTCGCCCTGGCCGTCCGAGCCGTG
Source organism: Protofrankia symbiont of Coriaria myrtifolia (assembly GCF_900634755.1). Taxonomy (NCBI): domain Bacteria; kingdom Bacillati; phylum Actinomycetota; class Actinomycetes; order Frankiales; family Frankiaceae; genus Protofrankia; species Protofrankia symbiont of Coriaria myrtifolia. The sequence goes on along the minus strand of NZ_CAAAFS010000144.1, from coordinate 3,672 downwards.
CGGGTCGGTGATCTCCCGGGGCAGTTTCAGCGGCAGTGGGTCACGCAGCGGCATCGCCTGGTCGCCACGTACCACCACCAGTCGGCGTAGCGCCTCGACCAGCGGCGGGGCGGAGGTCGGGTCGAGCGCGGCATAACCGGTGAACACGACCCGCAGGAACCAGCGCGGGCCGTCGATCCCCACCATGCGGCCGGGTATGAGCTCCCCCGGTGTGCCGGTCGGCAGTTGCAGGCGCAGCTCCCTGCCGTAGAACCCGTCGGTCTCCTCGGCCGTCCCCGCGGCGGCGCGAAGGGAGTCGACGATCTCGACGCGCACCTCGTCCCACAGGCCGGCGCTCTTCGCCGCGGCGAACGCCGACAGCTCCATCCCGCTCTGCCCGTCCGTCAGCGTCACCGTGAGCAACTGCCCAGAGGCCTGGTCGACCTGGAACTGCACCTGGACCCCGTCGATCACCGGAATCCGCAGTGACCCCAGATCGAGCCGGCGGACGTGGTCGTCCGGGGCCTCGTCGGCGTCGTAGGGACCGTCATGATCGACCGCCGTCGAGTCGTACCCGGTCTCGTCACGGTCGTCCCGATGCTCCTGCGGATCCTGCCAGCCGCGACCGGCACGCCTACGACCTCGCCGGAACACCGCGGCCACTTCCTGTTCTCACGATCAGCTTTCCTGTCGTCACGATCGGCTCCTCACGTGTGTGATGGCCGGGTGTCCCCCTCCGGCCTGGGGCGGCACCGACGGCGCCGTCCCAGGCCGGAGGGAGCCGGCTGCGGATCCGCGAGCGGATCCCGGGCCGGGGTCAGGGTCAGGCGAAACCGCCGGTCGACCCGAAGCCGCCCACGCCACGCACCGTCGGCGGCAGCTCGGCGACCTCCTGGAACGCCGCCCGCTCCACCCGCTGGATGACGAGCTGGGCGATCCTGTCACCACGGCGCAGCACCACCGTCTCGCGCGGATCGGTGTTGACGAGCACGACTTTGATCTCACCACGGTAACCGGCGTCGACCGTACCCGGCGCGTTCACGATGGACACCCCGTGGCGTGCCGCCAGGCCGCTGCGCGGGTGCACGAACGCCGCGTGCCCCTCGGGGAGGGCGATGGCGACCCCGGTCCCCACCAGGGCGCGCTCCCCTGGGGGGAGCGTGACGTCCCGCGTCGTGACAAGGTCCGCACCGGCGTCGCCGGCATGGGCGTAGGCCGGCAGCGGGAGATCCGGGTCGAGCCGGTGTACCAGCACCTCCAGCAGGCCGGCTCCGGCCTCGGTGCGGGACCCCGCGTGCGGCACCCCGCTGCGGGGCCCTTCGGGCTGAGGCCCCCCGGTATGAGGCCCCTCGGTGTGAGGTCCCCCGGTGTGAGGCGTGGTGAGGTTGTCCGTCGCGGTCATGAGCCCCTCGTGGTCTGGCGGATGCGGGCCGCCACCGGCGACGCGCCGGAGCGCGGCGGGACGCCGAAGTAACGACACATCGAAGACTAGCCGGCCGGAAAGCGCGCGATCATGACTGTCCGCGCGAGACCACGGCGGAGGCTGCCGCCGCGCCGCCCCGTCCGACTCCGTCCGGCCCCGTTCGACCCCACCCGCCAGCACTCGACACTGCCCGCAGCCCGAACGGCTCGCCGCGCGGCCACGGCGGAGCAGATACATCAGCGCACCGGTACGAGTACACATAGCGCTACAGGCACAGCTACAGGCACCGCGGTACGCCAGCACGGCGGGGGAAGGCGGATCGGCGCGGGCGCGTCCGCGTGGCTGCGGACCGGTGAAGCTGGCGACCCCGCGGGAAAGGCAGGCACCAGCGGGCGGGAAAAGACAGGTACCGACGGCCGACCGGTGACGGACGGGCGCGAGTGATGGCCGCCGCGGTGGATACTGACCGACATGCGCTACGAGGAACGGCTGGCCGTGCCCCGGCTGTGGCATGTCTGGGCCGCGCTCTGCGCCGGCGTCTTCGGAAGCTACTTCACCGTGTACACGGGCTCCGGGTGGATCCGGGCCGCCGTCTACGTCGGCATGTTCGTCGGGATGGAGGCCGCGCTGTGGGCTCTCGGTCGGGCGCGGCTGGCCGTGACCGACCAGACGGTGGCCGCGGCCGGCCGAGTGCTTCCCCGGGACGGTGTGCGCGATGTCGCGGCATGCTCCGACATCCGCACGGCGCTGGCGCCGGGAACGTACGCCGTGACCAGGCCGTGGATTCGCACCGGCGTGTGGATACGCACGGCCGGCGAGGTGTGGGTGCTCTCGTGCCGGCACCCTGACAGGTTCGTGGCGGCGACGGGTGTCCGCGGCCACCCGCTGACCGGCGCCGACAGCGGCCGGCCGGGGTAACTGTCAGCGGGGTGGCTGTCAGTAGTGAACGATCGCCAGTAACGGATGGCTGTCAGCAGCGGATGCCGTCGGCCGGACGGCCTCCAGCGGACCTTGGACCTCCGACGGAGGAACAATCATGATCCTCTCGGTGCAGGCCGCCGGGGCATCTTCACGGACGGGGGTACGACAGTGTCTCAATCGGTAGCGAAGATCGGCTGGAAGATCGTCGGAGGTGTGGCGGGAGCGGTCGCCGGGTCGGTGGCGAGCAAGGCCGTCACCCTGGCCTACAAAAAGATCCGCAAGTCGGACCCGCCACTCAGCCCGGTGCATCCCGACACGGCCTGGGTGGACGCGATCAGCTGGGCGGCGGCCTCCGGGGTGGCGGTCGGCATCGGCAAGCTCACCGCTGAGCGGCTGGCCGCCCGCAGATGGCTGGAGGCGACCGGATCGCTGCCGCCCGGCATCCGCGAGCTGGAGTAGCCACAAGCTGGAGTAGCCAATAGTCCATGGCCGTACCCCGCAAGCCGCCGAGGCGGCGGCCGGCCGCACCTGCCGCAGCCCCCACCAGCGGGGCCCAAACACAGCAGTCGCAAACACAGCAGCCACAAGCACAGCCCACCCCGCCGCAGCCGCGGGAACTCTGGTCGGCACGGGCCACGTCCGACTGAAAAGTCACGGCCGCCGGCGATCCGTGGGCCGCGGTGGCGGCCATCGGGGAAGATGGCGACCGTCGGGAGACGCGCTCGGGGAGACACACCAAGGCAGACGCACCAAGGCCGGTTGCCGCGTGCCGTCCCACGGGACGCGACGCCGTCCGAAGGACCCGAAGGAGATGTCCGTGGCTGTCTACGCGCTCGGTGACCGGGTGCCCGAGATCGACCCGTCCGCCTACGTCCACCCGGACGCGACCGTGATCGGCAAGGTGACCATCGGCCCCGAGTCGACGATCTGGCCAGGCGCGGTGCTGCGGGCCGACTACGGCGAGATCCACATCGGCGCCCGCACGTCCGTGCAGGACGGCACGGTCGTGCACGCGACCGCCGAACTCCCCACGATCATCGGCGACGACTGCGTCATCGGGCACATCGCGCACCTGGAGGGCTGCACCGTCGAGGACGGGTCGCTGGTCGGCTCCGGCTCGATCGTGCTGCACCGGGCCGTGGTCGGCCGGGGGGCGCTGGTCGGGGCGCAGGCGCTGGTCGGCAACAACGTGCAGGTGCCGCCGCGGGCGCTGGCCGTCGGCGTCCCCGCGAAGATCCGTCCGGACGCGGTGGCGGAGAACGCCTTCGCCGCCGGGGCCGCGATGTACACCGCGAACGGCAAGCGCTACCGCGAAGAACTCCGCCGCATCGACTGACCCACACCCACCC